>JBDTLV010000010.1:0-75544 GCA_039934615.1 Tahibacter sp. | reverse complement strand
GGCGTATCGCGAAAGCCTGCCCAAGGCGGCGGCGAAATTGAAGCCGCGCTATGCGGACATGCCCTATCGTCTGTTGCTGAGTCTGATCTCGGCGCGCATCGCGGCAACCGAGGCGGAACGGCCCAGCGGTTATCTCAGCGTCGCGGAATTTCGTGCCGATCTCGAACTCATCGGCGCCAGCCTGCGCGCGCACCGCGGCGAGCACGCCGGCTGGCCGGCCGTGCAGCAGATGTTGCGTCGTATCGATTGCTTCGGCTTCCATCTGGCTACATTGGATCTGCGCCAGGAGTCGGCGGCGCACGATGCCGCATTGAGCACCTTGCTCGGCGATGAGCAGTGGGCACAGCGCAGCGTCGATGATCGCAGCGCCTGCCTGCGCGGCGTGATCGACGGCACGCAGCATTTCGCGCAACCGACCGCGACCGCAGCGCAGCCCACGCTGGATGTATTCCGCACCGTGATCGAGGCGCGCGCGCGTTACGGCGCGAGCGCGTTCGGGCCATATATTGTGAGCATGAGCCGCAGCGCGGCGGACGCGCTGGCGGTGCTCGCGCTGGCCAGGGCGGCAGAATGCGTTGACGACGCTGCGCAGGTGCCGCTCGACGTCGCGCCGCTGTTCGAAACGATTGCCGATCTGCAGGCGGCACCCGGCATCGTGCGAGCGCTGTTCGACGACCCGGTCTACCGCGCGCATCTGGCATCGCGCGGCGATCGGCAAATCGTCATGCTCGGCTATTCGGATAGCGCAAAAGACGGTGGCCTGTTCGCGTCGCGTTGGTCGCTGCAGCAGGCGCAAGTGACGCTGAGTGATCTCGCACGGCAGAGCGGCGTCCGCATCGTGTTTTTTCACGGTCGCGGTGGCTCGATCAGTCGGGGTGGCGGCAAGACCGAACGCGCCGTGATCGCGGCACCGCGCGGATCGGTCGATGGCTATCTGCGCCTGACCGAGCAGGGTGAGGTCATTCATCGCAAGTACGGCATCCGGCCGATCGCGCTGCGCAATCTCGAACAGGCAACCGGCGCCGTGCTGCGGGCGAGCCTGCGACCGCGTCCACCCGAACCGCGTGAAGCGCGCTGGCGCGAAATGGCCCAGGGTATGTCCGAGTTGGCGCGCACGCGCTATCGCGAACTGGTTTATGATAATAGTGAATTTGTCGATTACTTCCGCAGTGCCACACCGATCGACGTGATCGAGCGCTTGCGCATCGGCTCGCGCCCACCGCGCCGCGCCGGCAGCGGTGGCATCGAGCGCTTGCGCGCGATTCCCTGGGTGTTCGCCTGGTCGCAGAACCGTTGCAGCATGACAGCGTGGTACGGCGTAGGCAGTGGGCTGGCCGACGGTATTGCCCGGTACGGACTGGTTGCGATGCGCCAGATGACGCGCGACTGGCCGTTCTTCGCGACCTTGGTCGAGGACATGGAAATGGTCCTGGCCAAGTCGGACATGGCGATCTTCGCGCGCTATTCCGAACTGGCCGGCGCGCTGCATTCACGCCTGCATCCCGGCATCGCCGAGGAATTCGAGCGCACGCGCGATGCCGTACTGCAACTCAAGGAGAGCAGCGAATTGCTCGCCGGCGATCATCGATTGCGTGAGTCGATCCGCCTGCGCAATCCCTATGTGGATCCGATCAGTCTGCTGCAGGTCGATCTGCTCGCACGCTGGCGCGCCGCAGAGCGACCGGACGATGCGCTGTTCCAGGCGCTGATCACGACGGTCAATGGCATCGCAGCCGGCGTGCAGAACACCGGCTAGGTTCGTCCGCGTCGGCAGCGTTGTGCGCAATCCGCGATTTTCCACAAGGAGCTTCGCGCGATGGTCGCGGTATTGTAGAGTCCGTGCAGATCACGGGAGCTCGGCATGACGACGCGGATCGCGCATTTGTCGGTGATGGTTGTGGAGGATCACAGCTTTCAACGCGGCATTGCGTTGCGCTTGCTCGCCGCGCTCGGAATCGATAAGGCCGCCGAAGCCGGCAACGGTCGCGAAGCGCTCGACAAACTCAGCGTCATGGATCCGGTTCCCGACGTCTTGCTGGTCGATCTGGATCTGCCGGAAATGGACGGCATCGAGCTGATCGGCCATGTCGCCAACCGCAAGCTGGCGCGCGCGATCATTGTCTTGTCAGCGCTGGATCCGTCCCTGTTGAACACGGTGCAGACAATGGCGCGGGCGTCAGGCCTGCGTGTGCTCGGCACCGTTGAAAAACCATTGACCGCGAGCAAGCTCGAGCAGGCTCTGCTGCATTTCCACCAGATGCCCGAAGAGGAAAACAGCGACATCTTGCCGGCGTTCGCCGACAGCATGCTCGTCGAAGCGCTGCAGCGTGACGAATTCGAACCCTGGTTTCAGCCGCAGGTCGCGATCACCAGCGGGCACGTGGTCGGTGTCGAGGCGCTGGCGCGCTGGCAGCATGCCGGCCAGACCATCCTGCCGGGCCGTTTCGTCCCGCAGATCGAACGGGAAGGCCTGATTGACGCCTTCACGGATCGCATTTTATACAAAGCCTGTCGGTGGCGCGCGCGCTGGGCGGCGCAAGGTCTCGAGCTGCGCATGTCGGTCAACGTATCGATGTTGAATCTTGCCAAAGTCGATGCCGCGGATCGCTACCAGGAGATCGTGCGGCAGGCGGGCGTCAAACCTCGCGATGTGGTGCTGGAGATCACCGAGAGTTCGGTGATGGGCGAAGTCGCGAGTGTGCTCAATGTGCTCGCGCGGCTGCGCCTGAAGGGTTTTGGTCTCGCGATCGATGACTTCGGCACCGGCTATTCCTCGCTAGCGCAGTTGTCCCAGGTGCCGGTCACCGAACTCAAGATCGATCAGGGTTTCATTACCGGTGCGCCGCTGCAGACGCGCAAACGCGCCGTCGTCGAGACCAGTCTCGAACTCGCGCGCAAGCTCGATATCGGCACCGTGGCCGAAGGCGTGGAAACGGTGGAGGAGTGGCAAATGCTTGCCGAGCTCGGTTGCCAGTACGCGCAGGGTTACCTCATCGCGCCAGCGGTCAGCGGCCTGGCACTGCCCGACCGGATCCAGCAATGGAGAGCGCCCGGACCCAAGACATGAATTCCCTGCGTATCCGCCCCAGCATCCGTCGTCAGCTGTTGTGGCTGTTTGGCCTGATGCTGGTCACGGGCGGAACCGTGCTCGTGCTCGACGAGTTCAATCAGCGCGCGAGTGTCGAGACGCTCAGCACGCTCCGGGAGGATGCGCTCGCCAGTCTGCGCGACGTCAAGGCGATTTCCGACGCGTACGGGCTGGACCTGGTCGATACGACATTCCGCGTGCGCAATTCGCTGATGGGATGGGAGCAGGGCGTCGAAGTGCTGGATCGCGCGACCTCGTCCATTCAGCAGCATTGGGAACAATTGCTGACCAAGCAGATGACGGCGGAGCAGCGCAGCCTGGTGGCGGAAGTGACGCGGCTGCGCGAAACCGCCGACCGCGCAGCGGCGAAGCTGCGCGCAATCCTGAAGTCCAGGGACGTCGCGGCGCTCGGCGTATTCGCGGATACCGAGCTGTATCCGGCCGTGGATCCGGTCACCACGCGCCTGGGTTTTCTCTCCGATCTGAAGATGATCGCGGCGCAGCAGCGCCTGATCGACGACGCGCGACGCATGAACGTGGTCAGCGTGTGGCGAATCGGGTTATCCATGTTCACGTTTCTCATTGTCATCCTGGTGGGCCGGCAGATCCTGCGGCATATCTATCGTGGCGTGGAACAACTGGTGGACCTCGCCGATGCGACGCGACGCGGAGAATACGATGGCGGCATTGGCGAGCGGCCGCGCGGCGAACTCGGCGACGTCGCCGATGCATTGCTGGGCATGCGCGCGGCCCTGAAGCGCAATGAAGTGGAATTGCGCGAAAGCGAAGCTCACGCGCAGGAAGCCAACCAGGCGAAAAGTGCCTTCCTGGCAGCGATGAGTCATGAGATTCGCACGCCGATGATCGGCGTCACCGGGATGCTTGAGTTGCTGGCGCACACGGAGCTTGATGCGGAGCAGCAGCACTGCGTCGATGTCATCGAAAGTTCGGCGCAGACCTTGCTACGCATCATCGGCGACATTCTGGATTTTTCAAAAATTGAAGCCGGAAAGCTGCGTCTCGCGCCCGAGCCGGTCGACCTGCGCCAGCTGGTGCAGGGCACGATCGACAATTTCCTCGGGGTCGCCTCAGGCAAGGGCCTGAGCCTGGAGCTCGCCATCGACGAACGCGTGGCGCCCGCGCACCTGGCCGACCCGATGCGCCTGCGCCAGATCCTGTCGAACTTTGTCGCAAATGCGCTGAAGTTCACCCACAAGGGTGGGGTGCAGGTTGAGGTCGAGCAGCTGATGCGCGATGAGACCACGGAGACCATTGCGCTGCGCGTGCACGATACCGGCATTGGCATCGGTCACGACCAACAGGACCGCTTGTTCACGCCGTTCGCGCAGGCCGAAGGCGGCACCGCGCGGCAATACGGGGGTACGGGTCTGGGCCTGGCGATCTGCCGGCGCCTTGCGCAGTTGATGGGCGGCGAACTGGGCCTGCGCAGTCAGCTTGGCGAAGGCACGACGGTGAGTCTGGTTGTGCAGTTGCCGCTCGCCCGGCGCGAAGCGGTCCGTGACGAACGGATCGGCGGGCCGGCGGAATTGCCGAGTCGCGCGGTGCCTGATCGGCTCACCGCCGAACGCGAACGCAGTCTGGTGTTGCTGGTCGATGACCATCCGACCAATCGCGATGTGGTAACCCGGCAACTCGCCCGCGCCGGCTACGCTTGCGAAACTGCGAATGATGGCGTCGACGCGCTCGCCTTGTGGCAATCCGGTCGCTACGCGCTCGTGCTGGCTGACATTCATATGCCGCGCATGGATGGCTATGCACTGGTCGCTGCAATCCGCGACGGCGAGCAACGCGAAGCACGGCCGCGCACTCCGGTGATAGCCCTGACCGCCAACGTGACCAAGGGCGAAGCCGAACGCTGCCTTGCCGCAGGCATGGATGATTTCCTTGGCAAGCCGGTCAGCATTGCGCAGCTGGCTACAAAACTGCGCCAGTGGTTGCCGCACGTCGTCATCGGTGCCGGCGCCGCGCGCCGCGCCGCGCCGCGCGCCGATTCGTCGTCAAACTCAGCGTCGACCGACCGCGCCACGATTCTGGATCGTTCGGTGCTGGCGGAAATTGCCGGCGACGACAACGAGGTTGCCGCCCAGCTGCTGCGCGACTTCGCCGAGACCGTTCGGCACGATCTCGGCGAACTGCGCGAAGCACTGCAACGCGGTGACGTGGACGAAGCGCGCCGCGAGGCGCATCGGATTCGCGGCGCCAGTCGCCTGGTCGGCGCGGGTGAACTTGCCGATGCGGCGCAGGCCTGCGAATCGACATTGCGCGGAGCCGGTGCGGACCCGAGCACCATCCAGCGCTTGCGCGAACTGGAAGTTGCGTTCACGCGCCTGCCACTGGCATGAAGCGCGATTCTGCGCTTTGCGAACTGACACTATCCGGAAAATTATTCCACTTCGGGAAAATGCGACGCCGCCGAAATTCGGCATCGGTCCCGGGTTCGCTTTTGAAGCGGTGCATGCCATTGTGGCTGTGCTCAGCCAAGCTGCCGCGACACGCGCTACCATCGCTTCCACGATGAACTGCCCGGCGATACCCGCGTGAATTCCGTGCCCGCCCCGAAACTGCTGATCGGCGTCTCGCCGCGCATCCTGCGTCAGGTTCCGACAGAGCTGGGATTCCGCGGCAAGACCCTGCAGTACCTTGAACAGTCCGTCGCGCACTGGGTGATGGCGCTGGATGCCTTGGTCGCGATGATCCCGACCGTCGAACGCGATGGCCTGATCCGTCGTGCCAACATCGACGTGGCCGATTACGTCGCCGCGCTGGACGGGCTGATCCTGCAGGGCGGTGCGGACATCGACCCGCGCGCCTATGGCGAGGAACGCACCCATTGCATCGGTCCGGTCGACAGCGTGCGCGATCGCTTCGAACTGGATCTGCTGCGCGGATTCGCCGCCGCCGGCAAACCCGTGTTCGGCATCTGTCGCGGCATGCAACTGATCAACGTCGCCTTCGGCGGCAATCTGCACCAGGACTTGCAGCAGGATGGTGTCACCAAGCATTCCCACGTGCATGCCGATGCGTACGACCTGCATTCGCATGCATTGCACATTGAGCCAAAATCCCGTTTGTCGCATTGTTATGGCGGCCTGACCACCGGCGTGGTCAATTCGCTGCACCATCAGGGCGTGGAGCGACTCGGCGATGAGCTGGTCATCGAAGCGCGCAGCGACGATGGCGTCGTCGAGGCAATACGCGGTACCGGCGACAATTTCATCCTCGGCGTGCAATGGCATCCTGAATTTCACGACGGTCGTGACACCCGTCTGCTTCCTGCCGACCCGATGATGCAGGATTTCCTGCGCGCAGCCTGGGAACGCCGGACTCGGCCCCAAGACTGATCAAACACGGTCGCTCAGCTCAGGTGATCGGGCAGGGTCTGCAATGTGCCTTTCGAGGAAGGGGCAATGACGGCGCGCGAGGGCAGGCAAGAGGCATCGGTGTTGCGAGACGGGATAGATCGACGGGTCAGGCGGCGGCATCGAGCGGGGTTCGGCCCTGGAGGTCGCGACGGAGGATCTTGTCGGCTCCAACCCTGGCCACTCAGTCGAGCAGGTGGCGCGGCGTTTTGCGCGTTCGCATGACGCCTCGGCCGAGCATTCAAGTGCGGCGCGCGTTGCAACCGACTGGCAGCGCCGAAACGGTGTCAAGCTCCCGACCCGGTACAACGGAACGGTCGCAAATATCGCGTTCAGCCCACTGTTTTGCCGGCCGTCGCGGTCTGACGAACCGGACAAGCGCGCGGCTTTTCGGAGCAATCGACGGATGAACGTTGACAGCCGCCGGACGCTATGGATACAGTAAGTTGGGCACTATTCCAAAGACTTGCCCCTGAAGCGCACACAAGTCCGTCTCCCGTGGCGTCCATCGCCGGGCGATTACTCACTTTGTCGACCGTAGTTGACGTCAATCTATCTTGGGGAAATAAATGTACAAGAATCTCTTCCGCATCTCCGTGCTCACCGGTGCAGTGCTCGCCGCTTCGGGTGCAATGGCAGTGACCGCTACCTTCACCGGCGCCGGTACACCGATCGCCATTCCCGACAACGGTAACGCGTCGTCGACGGCCACTGCCGCCGGCCCGGCGGGTGCCGCGTCGATTACTGACGTCAATCTGAATGTGAACATTACGCACACCTGGTCGGGCGACGTCGGTCTTACGCTGGCTGCGACCAATCCGGTTGTGGCGCCCGTGGCGATCGTCGCCAATTGCGGCACCAGCGGTGACTACACCGGCGCCATCACGTTTGACGATGCCGCAGCGGCTCCGCTCGCCTGTGTGGCAGCGACCAACATTGCCACCGGCACTTTTCAGTCGCCAAATGGCGCGACTGTGATGGCGGCGTTCAACGGCAGTGCTGCCGCTGGCCCGGTCACCTGGACCTTGAACGTGGCTGACGATTCGGCGATCTGCACGGGTACCTTGAATTCGTTCTCGGTGACGGTCACGTCGGACGTCCCGGTTCCGGTCGAGCTGAGAAATTTCTCGATCGACTGAGATTGCTGGTCATTGCTGCACGAAAAGAGGCCTTGGGGGGCCTCTTTTCTTTTGTGCCAAGGGTGCAGCGCCTGCGGCGATCAATCCTCGCCGGCATTCATGGCTGCGGCGGCAGCTGCGCCGAAAGTTGTGCTGCTGCGGCGAGCACCGATGCATCCCGCGTGAGCCCTTGCAGTTTGGCGAGGCTCTGGCGGGCTTCGGCCACGCGGCCCGCTTCCGCCTGCAAACTGGCGAGACGCAAGCAGATCGTCGCGTTGTTCGGTTTCAGTTTCGCCAGCTCGGTGAACGCAGACAGCGCACCGGCTAGATCACCCGCCAACTTGCGCACCGTTCCGACGTCGCTCAGCACGTCCGGGTCCTGCGGAAAGCGTTCCAGCGCTTCGCGACCAGCGCTCAATGCAGCATCGCGGTTCCCTGCCGCCAGCAAGGCGCTTGGCAGGTTGCGCCACGCCGGCGGATAGTCGGGGCTGCGCGCAATGATTTCCTGATAGGTCGCCGCAGCGGCACGGAAGTCGCGCCGCGAAAACTGCAGATTGCCGAGTCTCAAGCGCGGCAGCAGGCTCGAGGGATCGATGGAAACCGCGCGTTGCAGGGCATTGTTGGCGGCCGTCGGGTCGCCGCGTTCGAGAAGCAACCGACCCTGTTCGGTCCAGGCGGCTGAACTACCCGGATCTTTTTCCACGGCTTTGTCCCAGAACGCCTGCTCATTGCGATACGCGCGCATGTCATGCGCGCTACCGACGCCGAGCAGGACCAGCAGTGAAGTCGCCAAGACGGTTGTTGCACCGCGTGCCGAGGTCGGGATCGGAAGCAGCGCAACCATCCAGGCCAGGCCGAGACTGGGCAGATAAAGATAGCGGTGCATCAGCGCCCATTCCGGATTCAATGCCCGCAGGTTCAGGTACGGCGCGATCAGGCACGCCGCCAGCAACAGCGGAAACAGCCAGAAACGTTGCCGTCGGACCAGGACAATTGCCAACCCGACGATGACCAACGCGGCTGCCCAGCTGATCAGCCATGCGACGCCGTCGAGGGACGCTAGCGGCCGAAAGGGACTGAACAGCGACAAATCCACGGGCCAGATCCAGGCGAATACGTAGGCCCAGCAGAGTGGAGCCACGCTGGCCAGCGCCTCTGGCCACGCTGGCGCACTGGGAAACGGCGTCGCGAGTGCCCCAAGCACGTTCCAGCGCAACACCAGGTACGCTGCGACGACCACCGTCGCTGTCCCTGCCATAAGGCTGGCACGCACCCGCAGGTCGGGCCGGAGGTAGGCAGACCAGGCCGCGAGCAACAGGGCCAGTACAGCCAACGCTGCCGTGCTCTCTTTGACCAGAAGACCCGCGATGAACGCCAGCGCAAAACCGGCCAGCGCGGGATAGGGAGCGCGTGTTTGAGGCGCCTCGTTCAAAGCCAGCCAGCGTGCCAGGCACAGATAGCCCAGCAAGGTGAAGACTGCCGCGAGTACATCGTGCAATCCGGTGATCCACGCCACACTGTGCACATGTAAAGGATGCAGCGAAAACAACAGGGTGCCGAACAATGCGCGCCGCAGCGAGAGCCCGTGCGTTCGCAATATGGCGAATGCCAGTCCGCTTACCAGTGCGTTGAGCAGCAGGACCACCGCGTGCCAGCGTGCGGGATCGTCTCCGGTCCATGGCCAAAGTGTGGCCATGAAAACAAATACCAGCGGTCGGTAATAGTTGCTTTGTGTTCCTTCCCATCCCCGCGTGTAGGCGTCGAAGTCCTGTTGGAAGTATCCGAGGGAGGCAGCGAGCGAGCGGATCGATTCATTGTGCGCAACCAACAGCACATCGTCGTAGATGAAGCCGTAACGCAACGTCGGGAGGTACAGCAGCAAGGGCACCAGCATCGTAACCGTCGCAGCGAGCACAACCTGCCAGAGCGGAGTCTCGCCCGGCTGCTGCCAGTACACACGAGGCGCAACGAAATGGGTATTCATGGCCATTTCGCGCCGATTGCCATCATTCGGTTCATTCAACGTGCCTTGCATCGCGAAGATCGATATTCACAGTAACCTACTGCGGCGCGCTGCCGCGTTCAAAGCTTTCGGCCATTTTGTCGCATTTACCCAGGATTGCACTGCTGCTACGAACGCAATGGCACTACGCGCCGCAGGAAATGCTGCACATCTTGCTGGACGTTCCGCGCGGCGTGCCGCAGCCGCACTTTCTCGACCGAACTCGGTCTCGCCGGGGATGCCCGTCGAGCGCGAATTGCCACGCATCCGAATCGACGGCACTATGCAAGCGTCACTGCCTTGCCGATCTTTCCCATTCGACTCATCACGGATAGGGCCGGCACTCCCCGTGCAGGATTGATCGAGCCACCGAGCCGGAATGCGTACATGTCTGGATCCACCAAGCGTCGCAGCCGGGCGTTGTTGCTAGTCGCGATCATCCTGGTTGTTTCAGCGGTTGCTGTGGTTGCATCCCGACGGTCCTTGCGGTCGCCGCCCAACGTCTTGTTGATTACCCTCGACACCGTTCGTGCTGATCATCTCGGCTGCTACGGCGCGGGCGAAGCCGACACGCCGACTCTGGATCGTCTTGCGCACGGGGGCGTCCGCTTCGATCGCGCGTACTCGTCGGCGCCGTTGACGTTGCCGGCCCATGCCAGTTTGATGACCGGTCTGCAGCCATTGACCCACGGTCTTACCGACAATGGCATGCGGGCCTCACGATTTCCGGTCGATACGCTCGCTGAACGCGTGCGCGAGGCGGGTTACGACACGGCCGCTTTCGTGGCTGCGTTTGTGCTTCATTCCACGCACGGACTTGATCGCGGATTCAATCACTACGACGACGGACCGGATGAAGCCGGCGGTGTATTTCGCATGTTCCGCGGCACCGCCCCTGCATCGGAGCGCGTCGATCGCCTGTTGGAATGGTTGCGCCTGCCGCGAAAAGCGCCGTTCTTTGCGTGGCTGCACCTGTACGACGCCCACGCGCCGTATCTGCCGCCGGAAGGCTTTGCGAAACGTTTCGCGAGTCATCCCTACGACGGCGAGATTGCGTATGTCGACAGCCAACTGGCGCGGATAGTCGCGTATCTGGAACGGGGAAATTTGCTCGACAACACGCTGATCGTGGTGACGGCTGATCACGGCGAGGGCCTTGGTGAGCATGGCGAAGTGACGCATGGTGTATTTCTCTACGACGCAACATTGCGTGTGCCTCTGATCATGTCCTGGCCCGGGCGGCTCGCATCGCGCGTCGAGACTGAGCCTGCTGCGTTGGTCGACGTGATGCCTACGCTGCTGGGCCTGCTCGATCTGGCGCCTCAGCCGCTGACTCACGGGGCTGACCTGTTTGCGCCGGCTGCGAAATCTCCGCCATGGCGCTTTTTTTCGTATTCCAACTATCCACACCGACAATACGGTTGGGCAGTGCTTGCCGCGCTGCGCCGAGGTGGTTTGAAATACATCGATGCTCCACACCCCGAGCTGTACGACACGGGGAAGGATCCCGCCGAGCTGACGAATCTGCTCGATCGGGGATCTCGGATCGACTCGGGCGCGCAGCTCGGCGATGCGGTGTCCATCGCTGTGAGCGAGCTCAGCGCGCAAGCGATTCCAGCTCAAGTCGACGCAAAAATGGATCCGCAACAGCGTCAACGCCTGCAGTCATTGGGCTATCTGGCGGGACACGATGTGGAACTATCCGGTGATGAAACGCCGATCGACCCAAAGGATGGCCTGCGCACGCTCGGTCCGATCGACACGGCCTTTGAAGCATTGGCTAACGGTCGCCTTGCCCAAGCGGAATCCCTGTTTCACGAGAGCCTGCTCGCTGCGCCGCATAGCCTCACCGCGCAAGACGGAATGGCCCGCACGCTGGAACTGCTGGGCCGCGAAGCGGAAGCCGAACAGCTGCACGAGCACATCCTCTCGGTCGATCCGGATGCGGTCCTGAGTCTGGCCCGACTCGTCGAGATGCGCACGCGGCGCGGGGACTGTGCCTCGGCCGCGCCGCCGGCGGATCGGCTCAAATTGCTGTTGCACGACACGAAAGACGTCGATTTGCGTCTGTCGCGCTGTCGGCCGCCGCCGGCGGCTATCGACCCGCCATCTCGCTAGTTGGCTTCGATCGGCTTCATGTCCTGCTTCGACGGGAGTTTGCGCATGGCTTGCTGGCAGGCCAACAGCATTGCTTGGTCGCCGATCAGCTGCGCCACCGATGCCAACTCTGCCAGTGCAGCCGGTGGCGCCGACTCTGCCATCGCAATCCGGTTGGCCGGATCACCGGTGGCAGCACTCGCGGCCTCCAGATAGCGGAACACCCCGTCATCCGGGTAGAGGCCTCGGGCTCGCGCGGCCAACGTGACAGCGCGCGAGATTTCCCTCTGGCGCAGCGCCACGATAGTCGCCAGCTGCAGGGCGGTGCGGGAGTTCGGACTTAGCCGCAGTGCGCGATCGAGCTCGCCGCGAGCCTCCGCGTCCTGAGAATCGCGCAACGCCACGAGACCGAGCAACGTCGCGACCGATGCATGTTGCGGTTCAATGGCTTGCGCGCGCGCGAGCGCGAATCTCGCGCTCGTCAGATCGCCGCGACCGACCGCGGCGGCGGCGGCATCAACTTCGTTTTGCAGCGCTCGATCGTGCGCGGCGCCCGGCCATAGCCACGCAAGCATCGCTGCAGATCCGAAAACAAACGCGGCAACGCGGCGTGTGCTTCGCGTCCATTCCAACAGCGGGTGGGGGGCGGCCGGCGTGACCGGCGTGCGGTAGATCTCGCTCGCAAAAAGCACAAGCGCCAGCAGGGCCAGCGGCAGCGATGTAATGGGGGATTTCTGATGCAGCGAAGCAACGGTGCCGGTCCACAGCGCCAGCGCCAATGCCAGCATGGGCGCCAACCACCAACGCGACTCCCGTAGCACGGGGTCTCGACTCGCACCACGTTCGCCGAGGGTCATGGCGACGATCGCCATCAACACGCAGACGTGGCCGACGTCAAAGCCGGTCAGCGGCAAACCGGGAATCAGCGCAGCCACCATCGTATGGCTGAGAAAGTGCAAGGGGAAAACGGTCAGCGCGAGGAGCAGCTGCCACGCCGGCCGCCCCGATAGCCAAACCAGCAGCGGAAGCAGGAAGTCCAGTGCAACGAAGCCCCAGTCGATCAGCGCGATCGATGGCACGCTCCAGCCGATGCCGGGTGCCTCGCCGGAGGGTAGCGTCCATTGCCACCAGCCGCCCGCGATCGCGGCGCCTTCCACCGCCGCGCTGATCGTCGTCATCGCGACAAAGGCGGCAATGCTCACGCGAGCTGGCCCTGCACGGCAGCCGAGCACGGCGGCCGCGCGTTCGGCGAGGGCCCAAGCCAGCCCGACAGCGACGCCCCAGCCTACGATTTCCTGGGGCGAACTCGCGCCGAGTGGCAGCAGGGGATGGCGCATCAAATAGGGACGTTCCCCGGCGATGGAACCCATGACGGCGCCAATTGCGCTGGCCCGGACTACGGAATAGACGGCGATGCCGGCAACGAACACCCACACCACGCGCCACCCTTGAAGGCTTTGGCGATACCCGAGAATGACGCCCCACAGCACGATCGACGGCAGACCGAGCAAGAGCATCTGTGAGAGTGTCATGGATGAAAGTCGAGCCGCGTTTCTGCGGGCTATCCGTCGACGAGCAACAGTTTCAGGGCCGTCTGTCGGTCCAGGTTCGCTTTGATCGCGTCTTGCGCCGCCGCACGCTTTGCGTCGGTTACCGACCTGATCAGGAATTCCCGTGCGGCTTCCAGCCCGAGTACGCGTTCTTCGCGTTTACGCACAAAGAGCAAGCCGTGATCGTCGATGAGAACCTTGCCGTTCGATCGGATGGGATTGCCGGACAATTGCAGCACCGCCGATACTTCGCCGGGAGCCAGGCGTAACAATTCGTCGCGCAGCGGCGGCTGATCAATCGAGAGCTCGGCGAGGATCAGCCCACCCTGGTCGCGCAAAACCCGCGTATCAGGCTGTTTCGCCGCGGCGTCGAGCACCTGGGAAAAGTCGTCACCCTTGCGCAGTGCCGCGGCGATTTGTTCGCCCCGTCGATTCACGTCATCGGGCTTTTTGTCCGACTGCGCGAGCAACAGCAGGTCGACAACGAACTCATGCAATTCCGGCGTTTCCATCCCCAATTCCGTGCGCCTTGCGCTCAGATCTTCTTCGCTGACCGAAATATGGATCGCGTCCAGCAACTCGTCCCGACGTGCCGCCACCAATTCGTTGCGCGCCGCCTGCGCGACCAGCCGGGCTATTTCTCCGTCGGCACTCGCTCCCGGTTGGTCGAGCATGTGCTGTGCAAGCATCCGATTCGCAACCAGCCAGGCCAGCGCAGCTTCGGGCGAGACGGCTTGAACCTCCGGCCAGCGCTTGCGCAGCACCGAAAAACCCTCGCACGTGGGCGCAGCTGTGGCGACGGCAGAAACCCCGTTGCCAGCCTCGCTGCAGTTCGTGCTCAGGCTCTTTGCCGTGGTCGTTATGTTGATGCCGGATTCGTCCACCGCCAGCTGCCGGGCCTTGCTTTCCGCAGTGCCCTGGGCTTCACGCTGAAGCTCGCTCGCGATCGCCGCGCGAATCGTTGCGGTGTCGGGAGTCGCTCCGGCTACCACGCTGTCAACTCGAAAAATATGCAAGCCGTCGTGATTCTCGATCGGTTCGCTCACCGCGCCTTCCGGCAGTTCGAAGATCAATTTGCCGAGGTCTTCGCTGAGCGCGCTCCGGGACGTCAGTTTCACCGAGCCTCCGGAACGTGCGCTGATCGAATCCGAATACTTCACGGCGAGCGCGGAAAACGCCTCGCCCGCATTCAGCCGGGTGCGGATTTCGGCCGCCGTCCGACGCGCATTGACCTTCTCTTCGGAACTTGCGGCGCGCAAAAAGATGTGGCTGAAAGCGCGTGTTTCCGCGCGTGCTGCCTTGGGCAGGCGGCGCGCCAACTCTGCGTCGACGATTTGATCAGACACGGCAGACCGCGCCAGGACCTCACGATCAATCCAGGCTTGCGCCAATGCGAGATCCTTGCGCGCCTGAATTCGAACGGCGACATCGGGACGCTTGTCGAGCTGCGCAGCGAGCGCTTGTTGGTGGAGGACGCCAATGCGCGCCTGGCGAGCGGCCAAGGCAAGAACCGTCGCGCGACGCGACTCCGAGTCCGACTGCGCGCCTTGGCGCGCGATGCGGGTGGCGAGACTGTCGGCAATATCACTGCGCCGAACTTCTCCGCCGGCATAGGTGGCGATGACCGGATTCTCGGGGCTCGCTGCGTTTGGCGCCACCCGATCCGGCGAGCTGCAACTTGCGAGTGCGAGCAGCGAGACAGAAAAACAACCGCAACGCAACAAAATATACCGATTCAGCATGGTCCAATCCCGATTCCGAAGGGCGGCAAGCCTACCGGCGTCATGCCACCGCCAGATCGGGATTTCCAGTCCCGATCCACCGTGTGCCGGACGACTGCGAACGCGCATCCGGACGAACTTGCTATCATATCAGCAGGTGCTCGCCACCCGGCGATTCCCGGGATTGTTTGATGTTCCGCAACCCCGCTACGCTGCATCGCGATGCTGTTCTCCACCATCATGACTGAGTTCGTCTCCAGACCCTCCGCGCACACTGAAGCGGGGCACTACGCGCTTCACGCGCGGGATTTTTACCGCGAAATGCTCGCGGGGCTGGATCGACGTGCACTGGGTGCGCTGCATCGGCGCTCGGCGTCGCGCCACTTGCTGCTGGCGGCGCGACAAATCCTCTTGTTGCTCGCCATTCCGGTCTTGATGTGGCGATTTCCGAGTCCCTGGCTGTGGGCGCCGGCGATCCTGCTGCAAGGATTTATTTTCTTCGGTTTTTCGGTATTGCTGCACGAAGTCGTACACAATGCGGTTTTTGTGACGACTCGGCCGCTTGCCGGTCGGGCACTTGGTTTGGTCTACGGTGGTCTGGGCTTTCTCGCACCGAGTCAGTTTGCACGCTGGCATCTGGACCATCACCGCGAACTGGGCTCCGCCAGCAAGGATCCCAAACGCGCCCAGTTGTCACCCAAACGGAACGCCGTCTGGTTGAAGGTGCTGTATTTCTCGCCGTTGTTGGCGCCGATCTATTTTCTGGCGTCGGCGCGTGCAGCGACCCACTATCCCCCGCCGCTGATGCGACGTATCTCCGTCGAACGTTTATTTGTGATGGTGTTGCATGGCACGATTTTCCTGGCGCTGTGGTTTGTTTCGCCGTGGCTGGCGTTGGGTGCGCACCTTGCTCCGCTGGCATTTGCCTACCCGATCGCGTTCTCACTCAATCGACTCGGGCAGCACTACGTCGTCGATCCCGAATGGGCGGGCGCCTGGACCACGCTGATGCGGCCCAACCCGATCTGGAATTTCCTGTTTCTCTATTCCTCATATCACCTGGAGCACCACTGTTTTCCGGGCGTACCCTTTTATCGTTTGCCTGAATTGCAGCGCATCTTGTTGCCGGTACTCACCGCTCGCGGACATCGCCCCTATGGGTATGGCGAGCTGCTGCATCTGTGGCTGCTGCGCAATCACGCGCCGCATTCGCGGCCGATCCAGCCATGACGCAACGCACGGCGCGCGCTGGTCCACTGCGTGATCCGGAGCGGTACGGCCCCTGGGCGCTGGTCACCGGTGCATCGGCCGGCCTGGGCGAGTGCTACGCGCTGGGACTCGCCGCGCAAGGTCTGAACGTGGTCCTGGTTGCGCGTCGCGCGGAGCGGCTCGCGGCGCTTGCGCAGCGAATCGCGCGTGAACATCCCGGTGTCGCAACCCTTGTCGTGGCAGCTGATCTGACCCGCGCCGATGCCTGCGAAACGGTCATTGCCGCCACGCGGTCACTGGAAATCGGTCTGCTGATTTGCAATGCCGGGGCGGCCAGAACCGGCTCGTTTTTTGCGATGTCGTCTGCGGAGCTGCTATCCAACTTCGACCTCAACGCACGTTGTACCGTGCAGCTTTGTCACTTCTTCGGTGCCGCGATGGTGTCGCGGCGCCGCGGTGGAATCATCGTGGTGTCGTCGATCGTCGGATTTACCGGTGTTGCTGGCTGGGCGGCTTACGCAGCCGCAAAGGCGAGCGGTGTCAGCCTGGCGCTCGGCCTGGCCGATGAGTGCGCAAAGCATCGGGTCGCGATTCAAGTCTTGTGTCCGGGTCATATTCGAACCGAATTTCATGAGCACGCGAATATCCGCGCCCTCTGGCCGATGCGGCCCGGCCCGGTCTCGCGTGCCTCGCTGGCAGCGCTTGGGCGTCGTCGCGTGGTCGTGCCCGGCTGGTTCAACAAATTCTGCGTATTCGGACTGCGGCTGCTGCCGCGCGCATTCGGCGCGCGCGTGTACGGATGGGTACTCGGCGGGTTGCGGCAGGACCTCGCCGACTGATGGCCGGGTTATTGCGCTGGCGAGAGCGACCGATCAACGGCATGCCGCACGGCTACAGCCTCGCAGCCGGTCGCTGGGTTCCATGGGTGGATCGGGCGCTGGGTCTGCTTGAGGCGCCGCTGGCGAACGCCACGCTACGCGGCATGCCGGATCGCCCGGTCTTTCTGATCGGCGCATTTCGCTCCGGCACGACCCTGGTCGAACGAATTCTTTGCCGACATCCCGACGTCGCGAGCTTTTGCTATTTCAGCAATCAGTTCGTGCGGGCGCCGATCCTCGCCGCGTGGGGTATCCGCATGCTTGCGCGAATCGGCGTGCTCGATCTTCAACCGCAGGGATTTATCCACAATCCGAAATTGCCCAGCAATCTGTTTTCCTCGTTCGAGTGCGAGTGGATCTACAGTCAGTGTGGACGCAGTCTCTGGGACGCTTCCGACTCGATCGAGATGGGCGCGCAGTTCAGTCACCCGGCGTTCGAACGCCATCTTGCCAGTCTCGTCCGGCGACATGTCTGGTTGTTCGGGAAACGCCGCTTCGTCAACAAGAATCCCTACAACTCGTTGCGCGTCGGTTTTCTCGGCCGCGTATTTCCGACCGCCCGTTTCGTCCGGGTTGTTCGCCACCCCTTGGCGACCATCGCGTCGCATCTTCATACCCAGCGCACGCTTGAAGATGCGCTGACGCAGGTGCCTGATGGTCGGCGCATCTACCGCGATGGCCTGCATATGGACGTATTGTCCGCGCCTGCCAAAACCGCCCACCACGCGGAACTGCTAGAGCTCGAAGCGCTTGATCGCAGCCTTGCTCTGGCTGCGCAATGGCGCGACTTTCAGGACGCGATCGACAATGTCCTGGAACTCAATCCGTCACTGCGGACCCGAGTGCATGAAATCCGCTACGAAGATCTGATGGCGGACCCGCGGCGCAGCATCAATGATCTGCTGCAGCAAACGGAACTCGACGCATCCGGCACCAACGTCGTCGATGCCAGTGTGGCATCGATCCAGCCCGAACTGCCCGACCCGATCCAACTGGCGCATCGATTCCAGCCCAACTACGCGCGCCTGCGCGCACTCGTCGCGGCGCCGGCCGAACGTCTGGGCTATATCCTGCCGGAATGAGCGTGACGACTTTGGTTGGAGCTTCGCCAGATCTCAAGGTCCATCGGCGCTCGGACGCATCAAGTCTTCGGCAGGCGTGCACAGGTAAAGCCGTCGCAAAGTTGCGCTCGCCGGCGTAGGTCGTCGTGTGGTCCCCGCACTACTGCCTGCCCCTACTTAGAGGGCGTCGGCATCCAGTTCCCCGGTGCGGATACGCAGTACCTGATCGAGGGCGTAGACGAAGATCTTGCCGTCACCGATCTTGCCGGTATTGGCGGCGTGCATGATCGCTTCAACGACGCGTTCGGCCATCGCGTCGCTGACCGCAACTTCCAGTTTGATCTTGGGCAGGAAGTCGACCACGTATTCGGCGCCGCGATAGAGCTCGGTGTGCCCCTTCTGACGTCCGAAACCTTTGACCTCGGTCACCGTGATGCCTTGCACGCCGACCTCCGAGAGGGCCTCGCGCACGTCGTCGAGCTTGAAAGGCTTGATGATCGCAACGATCATTTTCATGCGAAAAACCCCGGTGTGGCGGCGGATCGAAACGGCAAACGCGACTATAGCCGAAGCGAGCCTGACCGGTCGCGGTCGCTCGCAGCAGCGCGGGCGGCACACATCGTCGTCTCGCAAGCGCGTTGGGCCACCGGTCTTCGCGGATCAACACTTTCCGTCCATGGGTCGAATCGGAAAATTCCGATGCCTCGACGCGCCGAACCCTGACGCCGGTGCCGCGCGCTCCGGGTAAACTCTGCTCCATTGGCGCTGCCTGCGCTTCACGGAATCGAATTCGACATGATCGACGTCAGCACGATCGATGAATTGGCCCGGCGCCTTGCCGAGATGGTGCCCGCCGGCCTGCGCGAGACCCGCCAGGATCTGTCCGACAATTTTCGCGACACGCTGCGCGCCGGTCTGAAAAAGCTGGAGCTGGTCACACGCGAAGAGTTCGATGTGCAGCGTTGTGTACTATTGCGCACTCGCGAGAAGATCGAATCGCTGGAACAGCGCGTGGCCGAGCTGGAGACCCTGTTGCAGGGTCCGCGACACTGAGCTGACCGACGCGCCGCGCGCGTCGTCCCGATCGAAGACATCAGAGCAGGCAGATCGCGCAATTGCGATCGGCGCGGGCGGTTTCGCGCCGACGATGGTAGTGGAAGGTCGATTCCGCCCGGTAAACCACACCCCCGGGACGCCGGGCGGAGTCGACATTCTTTCCAAGTGCATTGATCCACGAATGGACGTTGCCGAAACGCTGGCAGCGTTGCCCGGAGTGCACCCATGAGCAGCCAGGATGGCAATCCACCGCACGAGTTTCGGACGCCACGTCGGACTGCCCGCGCAGCCGATCCGGCACCCGGCCACGGATGGCCGCCCGTATGAGCCTGGCGATCGTGCAATCGCGCGCGCAGGACGGTGTCTCCGCGCCGCAGGTCACCGTCGAAGTGCATTTGTCCGAAGGCTTGCCGGGCACGTCGATCGTCGGACTGCCGGAAACAGCGGTCAAGGAAGCGCGCGACCGCGTGCGGGTCGCCATACAGAATGCACAACTGGATTATCCTGCTCGCCGCATCACGGTCAATCTTGCCCCCGCCGACTTGCCAAAGGACGGCGGTCGCTTTGACTTGCCGATCGCACTGGGCATTCTTGCCGCGTCAGGGCATCTGCCGCACGCCGCGCTGGAAGGCATGGAGTTTCTTGGCGAACTCGCGTTGTCGGGCGAACTGCGTGGCGTGACTGGTGTGCTGCCAGCCCTGCTGAAGGCACGCGAACTCGGGCGGATCATCGTGGTGCCTACCGCTAATGCGCGCGAAGCGGCGTTGGTCGACGACGCCGACGTGCGCGTGGCCGACAGTCTGCTCGCGGTATGCGCACATCTGCGTGGCGTCGAACGCCTGCCGCAGGCCGCCGCTGCGGAACCGACCGTGGCCATCGACGGGGCCTGCGACTTGTCCGAAGTGCGTGGCCAGGCGCAGGCGCGACGTGCGCTGGAGATTGCCGCCGCCGGTGCGCACCACCTGCTTTTCGTAGGCCCGCCTGGTACCGGAAAAACCATGCTCGCGAGCCGCCTGCCGGGTATTCTTCCACCTTTGGAAGATGCTGAGGCGCTGGAATCCTGCGCCGTGCGTTCGGTGGCCGGTCATGCGATTGACCTGCGCAACTGGCGCACGCGACCGTTCCGCGCGCCGCATCACACTGCATCGGGTGTGGCCCTGGTTGGCGGCGGTTCGGTGCCTCGTCCCGGCGAGATCAGCCTCGCGCACCATGGCGTTTTGTTCCTGGACGAACTGCCGCAGTTCGAACGCAGCGTACTTGAGGTGCTGCGTGAACCACTGGAAACCGGCGCAATCCTGATTTCGCGCGCCACGCGCCAAGCCGAATTTCCGGCGCGCTTCCAACTCGTCGCCGCAATGAATCCCTGCCCGTGTGGTTACGCGGGCGACCCTCGCGGTTGCTGCGCTTGCACGCCGGATCACGTGCAGCGCTATCGTGCCCGGATCTCTGGACCCTTGCTCGATCGCATCGACCTGCAGCTGGAGGTGCCGCGAGTGCCGATGAGCGAAATGAATGCCAGTGCGGCGCTGGGCGAATCGAGTGCCACTGTGCGCAGCCGCGTGGTCGCGGCGCGCGCGCGCCAGTTGCTGCGCGCCGGAAAAGCGAATGGCGCCTTGAGCAATCGCGAGGTCGAACGCGATTGTTCATTGAGCCCGCGCGATCGGGGCCTGCTCGAACGCGCTGTCGACCGACTCGGATTGTCCGCGCGCGCATACCACCGCCTGTTGCGTGTGGCGCGCAGCATCGCCGATCTGGCAGGTGCAACGGACATTGAGAGCAGCCATCTGGCGGAAGCAATCCAATATCGGCGAATCGAGCGACCGCGTGGCGCGCAATGACGTTCGCGCACGCGGATCGCGCAGCGTGCGAAAGGCAACGTGGGGTGGTCCGTGTCGCCGTGGCGAGAAGGACACGCGGACCCGGTCAATTCAGTAGAATCGAAACGTCCCTTCCGGTATTGCCATGCGATGTCAGTACAAGGTGAATTTGTAACGAATGGGAAAGCGTCGCCTCACGGCGCACGCGCGGTGATCGACGCGCTGGCAAAGAACTCGAATGCCGTGCTCGGCATAGTGGCGGAAACGCAGGGATCCACTTACCGCAAAGTGGGCGCCTTGCTGCTCCGTGAAGCTGACTCGCCACAAGGTTTCCTGTCGGGCGGTTGTCTGGAGCCGGAACTCGATGAAGCAGCCCGCGCAACGCACCTGAGCCGGCAGGCACGTTGGTGGGCGTTCAATACGCGCAGTGACGATGACCTGCTGTTCGGCTCCGCGTCCGGCTGTCGAGGGCTGGTTCGCCTTCTGCTGCTACCTGTCCCGTCGGAGCACCCGTTGCGCGCGGCGCTGGCGAGCCTGCTCGACTCACGTGATCCCTTGCAACTGGGTCTGCACGTCGATGGGGGCGGTCGCGCGCTAGCGAACGGGCAACGCTGGGCGTGGCCGGGAAATCCCGCGTGCGCCGCATCCGAGCACGCACCGGCACAAGCCGTGGAGATCCAGATCGCCGCTCCACCTCACGTGTTGCTTGCGGGATGCGGACCGGAAGCGGCAATCCTGATCGGACATCTGCGGGGCCTCGGCGCAAGGATCAGCGTGATCGAGCACCGCGGGCGCTGGGCGGCCCACGCGGCGGGGGCCGATATTCATTATCCCTCAGCGCCGGAACGAGTCTGGTCGCAACTGCCAGCAGACTGCTATGTGGCGGCGTTGGTGATGGGCCATCACTACGGTAACGATCTGCTTCATCTGCGCCGGCTGGCTGACTCGGCCATCCCCTATGTCGGTCTGCTCGGACCCCCGGCGCGGCGCGATGCGTTGCTGGCCGATCTGGGCAGTGCCGCGGAAATGCTGGCCGGACGCCTGCACGCGCCAGTCGGTTTGCCCCTGGGCGGTGAAGGTCCCGAGGCGATCGCGCTCTCGATTGCTGCGCAGTTGCAGCAGCATTTCAGCGGCAAATGTTCATGAGGCCGCCGTCACATGGCCTTGTGGTGTTGGCCGCGGGCTCTTCACGACGGCTGGGAGTCAGCAAACAATTACTCGAAGCGCACAACGAAACCTTGGTGCATCGCGCCGCGCGCCTCGGTATTGCCACGCAACCCGCGGATGCCGTCGTGGTTGTGTCGCCGGGCGCCGCGGATCTGTCGCCTACATTGGCGGATCTGCCGGTTCGCGTCGTGGTGTGCGCAAATGCAATTTCCGGCATGGGTGCCTCGCTGAGATCCGGCTGTCTCGCATTGAGCCCCGAATGCTTGGCGGCGCTGGTGTTGCAGGTCGATCAGTGGAAGCTTGACGACGCTCACTTGCTCGAGTTGCTGCAGGTCTGGCGCGAGAGCCCGGAGGCGCCCGTGGCGAGCGCGTATGGCGGCGTAATCGGCGTGCCTGCCTTGCTCCCGCGCAACTGGTTCGCCAATTTGCCGGAAAACGGCGATTTCGGGGCCCGCGCCTTGCTGCGCGCCGCGACTGGCAGGGTTCGCAGCGTCGCCGCACCCGATCTGGCTCAGGACCTGGATGATCCCGCCGACCTGGCGGAATGGCAGGTCGCTACGGGTCAGCCCTGATTTGGCATGGCTCCATCTGCCCCGCCGATCGCCCGCGCCGTACGATCCTGCCCATAACCCCTGGAACCGCGCTTTCCGGCACCGAACCACGACTTTCGTCCTATGGACCCGGGCGCCGCAGCGCGGATAATCCGACCAACCGATCGGTCAGCAAACGAATCGTGATCGCAGATCTTCCCCAGCCAGTTGCCGGAACGACCGAGAAATCGGCACCCATACGGATCTTGGCGGTGGCCGAAAGGCTCTTCGCGGAACGTGGTTACGAGGGTGTTTCGATCAACGATGTGGCGTGTGCGGCCGGTGTATGCAAAGCGAACGTGTTTCACCATTTTGCAAACAAGCAAGATTTGTACGAGCGCGTGCTGGCGCAGGCTTGCACGGGTTTTGCGCGGTCGCTGGACGCTGTGCCGCTAGACGAGTGCAGGTTGGATGAGCGGCTGGCACGGCTGTACGACTGGCATCATGCGTTTCTGCGCGATCGGCCGAATGGCACCCGGCTGATCCTGCGCGAAATGATGGATTGCTCGCCGCGACTGACGCAGGGACCGGTGTTTGGTTTGTTGCGGAGAAATTTTGATCGTGTGGTGGCACTGCTGGCGGAATCGCGCGACGAAATGCGCGCGGATGTCGAAGTCGCCGTGCTGGCCAAGCTGTTGCTGTCACTGAACCTGTTTGGATTCCAGACCGAGCATCTGGATCAGCGTCTCAGTGGGACCGGGGCATTGCCATTGGAGCCGGAGTTTCGCTACCAATGGCTGAAGGTTTTGTTGCAAGGCGTGCAGCGACGCGCGAATTGAATGCGTGGCGTTAGGCGCCACAACCGGCTTCCTCGGCTTCGTTCCGCCGAGCTACTTCCCCCGCCCTCCGTTGCGAGGCGGGCGGGGTCGAGGATGCGCAACAAGCGTTTTGCAGTTTGTTTACATGGTGTGTCTTACAACGTAGACCCTTGGAAACGCGCATCGCGTCTCCATAGATTGAACACGATGCACTCTTGCGTCGGCGCAGGTTTGACGCCTGCCCGGTACCGGCTGACTCCCTCCTCCCCCCCGATCACCGGTACCGGGTCAGGCACTTGCCTGACCCCTCCTGCGCAGCATCTTCGCCCTTTTGCACTCTGCGAAGTCCTCCACTGTGCGGATGTGGTGCTTGCTTGCGATCAATCCTGCGGCTAGCGTGGCGGCCCCTCGCCGCTGTGAGTCTCCCGTGCGTATCCGCCGCCGTCGCGTGTGCCTGATCCAGATTGCCGATCATTGCCTACCCGATCTCACTGAATTGTTTTCCGGCCGACTGGTGCTCGATACGCAGACGCGGGCGGACCTGCTTTGTCCGATCAGTGGCAAACGCATTGCGCTGTCTCCACGCGAATTGAGCGTGCTGGCGGCGCTGCCGGCGCAAGAATGGACCGACGTCATCGGCTTGTGTGGCGAGGGGCGGGTTACGCCGGAAGAGATTGATGCCCTGTTGGCGAAGAATGCATTGGTGAGTGATGCAGAAACGCCGGGAATGCGCAACTTGCGCGACGCCGAAGCGCGTCTGACGCGCATCGGTTGGCACGATCTGGCCGCGGTGTATCACGCGTTTACCCGCTGGAGCGGCATCGAGGGTGACGAGGGGCGGCGTGAGCACAGTGAGGAAGCGCACCGTGAACGCCTGGTGGAACAAGTGGATCTGCACGGGACCCCTCCCGGCCACTTCACGACGCGCGATGACGCGTTATCACGGCAACGTCTGCCGCGCGCAGCGTTCGACGATGAGTTCGCCCAGCTCTTGCGCGCCCGCCGCACAACACGCGCCTACGACACGCAGGCGATGCTGCCTATCGCGCTATTTTCACAAATGCTCTATGCGAGCTTTGGGGTGCAGGGATCGCGCGAATTCGCACCCGGACTGGTGGCGCTCAAGAAAACCAGCGCATCGGGCGGTGGGTTGCATCCTCTGGAAGCGTATCCCGTGGTGATCCGGGTCGAAGGGTTGGCGACCGGTCTGTATCACTACAGCGCAGCGGATCACACCCTCGAGTTGCTCGAAGCGCTGAGCGAAACCGAGGCGCGCGACATCGTATCCCAGTTCACCATTGGACAGGTATATTTTGCACAAGCGCATGCCTGCGTCATCCATGTCGCCCGTTTCGATCGAAACTATTGGAAATACCGCGAGCACGCCAAGGCTTACAAAGCCGTGCTGATGGATTCGGCGCACCTGAGCCAGACCTTTTACCTGATGGCGGCACACCTCAAGCTCGGGGCGTTTTATACGGCGGCGATCAACGACGGCGATATCGGCCTGCGCCTCGGGCTGGACCCGCTGGTTGCTGCTGCGGTCGGGTTGAACGGAGTGGGTATCGCAGATTGGTCGGCCAATCCCTTGCACTTCGAAGCAGAACCCTACGATCCACATGCCGAACTTGCGTCCCGCCCGCCGGTTGCCTGAAGATCGAACGGATGCGCCCATCCGGGTTGCGACAACACTTGAGGAAAATGCAATGGCCACGCAAGAAAGTGCACGCCGGCTGCTTCAGCAATTGGCGGAAGATGACGTGTTCCGGGCCCGCGCGCTACTCGACCCGGTAGGCGTGTCCGCCGAATTCGGTTTCACGCTCGACGCGGCGAAACTGCCCGTGCTCGGTGCGCGTTTGCCGTCCAAGGCCGACATCGTGGTCGATCTTGAGAAGCTCGGCGAGCGTCTGACCGCAGCTCAGGGCATTGTGGTGTTCAAGGCCTGACGCGCACCGCTCGGCAGCATCGTGCGGTTCCACGCTGATGCTGCCTTGGGCGCTACTGCGTCGCGCTATGTTGCTCCGCGCGCAGGCGCGCGGCCAGCGTGTGAGCCTCGCGCATGACCGGCAATTCCGCACTTGCCTTGGGCCATTGCGCCGTGAAGGCGTCGAGCAGGGTAAGCGCCTGATCCGGTTGCGTCGGCGCGATCAGGCGTGCCAGCGCCAGCCGGCTCAAGTTCCAGCTGATGATGCGTTCGGTCTGTCCCATCGCGTTCTCGGTCGTCAATTCCGCCAGGGCCGCACCACGGCGTTCGATCAGGTCGCGATAAACCATTTGCGCAGTTGTGGAATCTTGCGCCGCAACCGCCGCACGCGCTTGCGCTTCACGCAGGCTCCAGTAGGGATGGTCGGAAACGTGCGCCAATCGTTGCAGGGCCGATCGGCCTTGCTCGCGGCGCAACTCCACTTCGGCCTTGGCCCACGTTGCCAATTGAGCGCGCGCAGGATGCAAGGCGACCACGCTGTCGCGTTCGAGCGCGGCGCCGGCCCGTTCAGCGAGGTCGAGCAGGTTCGCGCGGGCAGCCCAGACTGACAGTTCCGCGAGGTACAGACGATAGTCGAAGTCGCGACTCCGGTCAGGCTGCGTCGCCAGGGCAAGCAACTGCGGTATTAGGACACGCAATTGCGTGCGCATCTCGTCCTGCTCGTCCTCGATCGACAGTAGCGACAGGCGCGCGAGCGCGATGCTCCAGAATTCCCCGTGCTCTGCATCGGCGCTGATTTCATCGGCAAGAGCGAGGGCAACGCGGAAGTCGCCCTGATCCGCCAACAGCGTCAGCTTGCGCAGGAAGCGCGCATTCGGATTCGCGTTGGTGCTGTAACCGGATCGCAGTGGTTCGTCCAGAATGCGCAAGGCACCCGAGTAGTCGCCGCGTGCGAGACGCGCATCGGCTTCGCCGATCCAGCGTTTGCCGAAGCCTCCGTTGCGCGCACCTTCGAAATCACGCAGGGAGGCATCAATCTGACCGAGCTGCAATTCGCAATAGGCCATCGTATACAACGACGCGATATGCAGCGGATGCAGCGATTCGGAAGCGCGCTTCAGATACGGCACGGCCTGATCGCAGTCGTTGACGTCCTTGAAGGCGTAGTAACCAACATTGTTGGCCCCCGCTCCGTCGTCTGGATAGAGGTCTGCGTAGACCTTCCATGCCGAGATGCCGTCACGCGGCGAGCGCAACGACGCCTCGTGCGCATCCAGGTAGCTGCGCTCGCGACTGGACAGACGATCACTGAGGCCAAGCGCCTTGGTCAGCGGCTCGCGCGCGAGCATCGGCTGTCCGAGGCCCAGGTAGTTCGCCGCGATGCGTCCATAGGCAAGCGCGAACTGCGGATCCAGGTCGGTCGCGTGATGCAACAGATTGAACGATTGCGCAAAATCTTCCTGGTATACCGCGCGCACGCCGAGCGAATAGGATTTCAGCGCTTCGATGTTCGACGTGGTGACCCGCGCCAACGGCATCGACGAGGCCTGGATCTGCGCCAGCGATTCGCCCAGGTGCGCGCGCAGGCGCTGCACGAGCTGATCCATTGCGCCCATTACCTGATCCGCGCTGTCCATGTCCACATTATCACTAAGCACCGTTTGCCCGGTTTGCGGATCGACCACTTCGGCGATCACGCGCAGTTGCTTGCCGTAGGAGACGATCGACGGGACGATCAGCGCGCGCGCGCGTTCGCGCTGCGCCACGTCACTGCCGACGCTGCGATCCAGCAACGCGTTCGGCTGCTTCATCAATGCCAGCGTCTGCTGCACGCGTGCTTGCGGCACGACGTTGACGTAGCGCGACTGCTCCAGCCCGACGCGCAAGGCCGTGTCGAGCGCGGCATCGAACACGTCATCGCCCGTGCGGTTGTTCAAATCGCCGACCACAACCCAGTCGCGCTCGGAAAACGCGACAGCCTGTGGCGGTCGCAGCAGCAGGAAGGCGGTGCCACCGATGATGCCCAATGCCAGCGCCGCTTCGAGCACTACGGTCGACGGTCGGCGCCACCACGGTACTTCACGATGCGCCTTGCTGGACCAGGGTGGAACGCGGAACGGGGCGATGCCGGGTTCGCCGACTTCATGCACGCCAACCGGTTCGTGCACCCCTTTGAAGCGATAGCGGCCGTGCGCCTGCCAGCGCGTACGCGTCGCCCGCTCGCCGAGCTCGGGGTGCGAACGTTGCGCCAGCGAGCACGCCACCGCCGATGCCAGGATCTGACCCGGCAACGCCAGCGCCGCCAGACGACCCACGATAGACCGCACCATGCCCTCAAGCTCGGTCGGCCTGGCGCCCTGGGCCACATCGACGGCTGTGTTGTCCCAGACCATCACATCGCCGACGTGAATGCCGATCCGCGCATGCAAGACCAGATCGAGCTCCGTGGCGATATCGCGCAAGGCACTCTGATAGGCAAGGGAGAATCCGACTGCCTGAATCGGTCGCTCGAACATCACCAGGTAGCCGTCGGCTTTGGCGATCTCCAGCCCGCTGTATTTGTGCATCACGTCGCGCAGGCACCGGTCCAGGCGGCGAGTCAGCTCTGCGGCGCGAATGTCACCGAGGCCTTCGGTCAGCACGCCAGCATCCACCATTTCGCAACACACAAGCGTGCGCAACACCGGAACGGCGTTGGTGGGTGTCGATGCGCTTGCCAGTACGTTGGAATTCATGGGTGCCTGTCGATGCGCGCGCCGTCGGTGCTTGTCCGCCGCGCTGCCGGATCGACCGCGGCATCGCGGAAGGGCAGCGGCGGCGACTGCCTGCGCCGGTGGGTGAATTGTCGCTGTCCTGCACGTCTCATACCAGCGCCGCGTGAGTGCACAAGGTGAATTTCGCCAGATTACAGCGCAAATTCCGTCAGATAGATCGCAGAACCAATCTCGACGAGCGTCACATTGACACCACCGCGTCAGACGATACCGCCTCGCGTCCCCGCACCGTGACGAATTTTGCAACTTTAAAACTGTGGCGGGCGCGCCGTACCGCTACGTGGCAGCGTGGGAGAGAGCATCTGGTGAGGACGCCAGAATCGGCCAGACTCTGCCATTCGGGTCAAATTCCGGACTGATCCGTTGCGCGGCGCGTAAACCGAATCCGCATACGGCGAGTACGCCATCTTCAAGAGGGTCAAGCTGCAGCAATGCCTCAATGCCTGTCTCGTTGATCGCGCCGGTGACGAATGCGCCGAGTCCCGCTTCCGTCGCTGCCAGGTAAAGTGTCTGAGACAGATGTCCCGCATCGAGCACGACGACCCGATAGGCCTTGCTGTGATTGCGATACTTCCAGAAATGACGCGGAAAGCGGGCAACCATAACCACCTGGACATGCGCCTCCGCCCAGTAGTCCTGACCGGCGAGTGCGCTGCACGCCATGCTCCGCAGCGCGGCGCCATCGACTAACCGCAATGGCTCCAATGCATGCGCCACCGGATGATAGTGATAGATCCCGCTGGCCAGATCCGCCACGTTTTGCACGAGCACATAGCAATCGATCGGGTGCAGACCGCCACCGGACGGACTGCTGCGCTTGATCACGACCGTGTCCTCGCGCACCTGCACTTGGCCGCGCGCCGCAAACGTCCGCTCCATCAGTTGTGCCAGGAGGTCCAGTGACAGCGCGCGCTGCTGATCGAAATTGCGGCAGGTGGTACGACGATCGAGCAGGTCGTCAAAGTCCGTGCGCGGCAGGCGCGGCAAGGCCATTCGCTGGTCGGCCCGCGCGCGTTCGATCACATGGGACGGTGGCGCGCCGAGCGTATGCGCGAGCTCCGCCATACTGCGGAATCCAGGCTCGCGCGAACCTTCCACTGCGGACACATTATCCCATTTGGAATAATAATGTGAAATTGCAGCAGGCGCCCACCAGTGCATCCCTTGCAACTGATCATCGCGTGCACGCCAGCCATGCGGATCGTCGCTATCGCTCAGCAGTAGGCCTGCATCGAGTAACTTTTGCACAATTTCAGTGGTGTGGCATTCCAGGACGCCAGCCATGGGAATCCACCGACCCGCAGGAATTGCCGCCAGCACAGCAATCTCGGCGGTTGTCACGTCGACCGGCTCTCCGCGATGCGGAGCAAGCGCGAGCAGTCGCTCGCTGCTGCTCAGACCGTCACCGCCGCTCAGCAGGGAGTCCATGCTGAACGCCACGAGTTCGCGCGGTTCGATCAGCAGCAAGGCGCAACGTCGGATGTGCATGGGCTCTCGCTATGGGGCGCCGCGCGCGGCGCAGGGGATACGCCTCCACTGTCGGCAATCGGCGCGGCGAGTTCAAGACAGTTCGCCCGATCTCCCGGGACCCAGCGCAATGCGCTGTGTAGTCGCATTCTCTACGTGTGGTTTGATGGACTCCGGGCGAATGTGCGGGTCTGCTCAGGCCGCCAAGTCGCTCGGCAGACCAGGCCTCTCGGCGACCGACCGATACGCACGTGCCGACTGGCGTGGCAGCTCAAGGCGTTTTCCGAAATATTCGTGTGCGGTCCCTGTACAGGCAAATCCGGCTCGACAGGCCTCCGGCTGATGTGGTCGGGGCGGCCAGAACGATGTCGCGCCGCCTTGGTACACTTCCTGCAGAGGTGCGTTGCACCATCAGGGGGTACTGCAATGACGGATATTTTGACGGCAAAACAGGTCGATCAGCTATTGGACGCGTTGAGCAGCGACGATCGTTTCCGCGACTTGTTCAGCCGCGATCCCGCGGCCGCAATGGAAGAACTGGGACTACCCGCCGCCTTCGCAACGTGCTGCGCCAAGACCAAGACGCTCGCCAGCAAGGAGGCGATCAGGTCCTCGCGCGCTGTCCTTGAGGCCCAGCTGCTGGGTACGCTCGCGCACAATCCTCATTCCTTGGACGCGGGCTGAAGAGCGGTTTTTAGCGGATCGATGCGCGCGCGGAGCAAGGATGTCTCCGCCGCGGTTGGCCACTGCTTGAGAAAACGCGCAAGGTGCTCGCGCGCTGCCTCGCGATTGGATTGCGAAAGTGCGATCTCGGCCGCGCGCAACTCCGCGAGGTTGGCATCGGCGACATTCAGCGCTTGCAATTTCTGCTGCTCGTTCCACTCGGCAAACGCGCGTCCACGATGCGATGTCAGCCACTGCGCCTGCTCCAGTGCGCCGTTGGGATTGCCTGCCGCCGCGTAAGCATTCATCAATGCCACGTGGATCTGATACAGCTCGTTGCCATCGCGCAGGGACTCGAGCAGTTGTACCGCCCGCTCCGGCTTTCCCGACGCCCGCGCTATTTCGGCGCGCAATAGTCCCAGCATGCTGTGGACTACTGGATAGGGGTTTGCCTGCGCCGATGGGCTCACCTGCGTCAGCGCGGAATTCGCCAGGTCGATCATTCCGCCACGGGCCGCGAGATAGCCGACGAACAGCGCGTCAAATATGGCCTGTTCCGGTTCCAGGTCCGCCGGTTTTCCAATTTGCGCAAAGGCGTCGTTGTAGGCCGTCTTCAACTTCGCTGAATAATCGGAAGGCGTGGCAATCTGAGATTGAAGTCCGAGCACGATGTCCTGGTAGATGCGCCGCCGCGACCCGGCATTTTCTCCCAGCGCATTCTCGGCAGCTGCCAGCGCGGCTTGCCATTGACCCTGGTCGAGGGGAATCGTGATCCGGTTGAGGTTGTATTCACTGTCCGGACCCGCCATCCCGGTCTTGCCGGTGCGTGCGAGCACGGCACTGGCTTCGGCGTACTGCCGCATCACGCTATGCGCGTCGACTTCCGCGGTACGCGTGCCGCCGACACCCAGGTCGTTGGCCGCCTGGAACGCCTTCAGCGCGAGCTCGTGCCGATCGAGCGCCAGATTGAGGTGACCAACCAGGTAGAACGCCGACGCGCGCAAGGGATTGTGTTCCGACGTCGCGTGTTGCGCGTGCTCCAGTGCGTCGTCGTAGCGGTTTGCGATCAACATCGAGTACAGCGCGTAGTTGTAGTGGCCTGGCGCGTAGTCCGGGTACAGCGTTGCGACAAGTTTCCACTTTTCCAGCATCTTCAGAGGGTCATCGACGGCCGCGGCAAATGCGTCGAAAACCAATCCGTCGCGGGGCGGCATCCGCTCGCGCAGCGCAGCGGCCAACTTGATTTGCTCGCGGAACGCGGCGACTTCACCACTGGACGCGTAGTAGATGCGCGCCATGCCGATCCGCGCCAGGGCGAAACCGGGATCCAGCTTGAGAGCCTGCTCATAAAGCGCCAAGGCATCGGCGAAGTGGCCCGCCGCCTGCGCGCTGAGGCCCAGTGCATAGGCCTTGAGAGCGTCGAGGCTGGCGGTGGTGGCCTTCGGCAGTGGCACAGCGTTCGCCGAAATCGACGCCAGCGTTTCGCCGAGTCGACTGCGCAACCGACTATTGAGCGTATCGATCGACACCAGCGCCGATTCGGCGCCGTTGCCGTCCGACGATTCCGAATACACCGTTGCTTGAGTTTTCGGGTCGATTACTTCGGCTGTAACACGCACTTTGCCATTGACTTCAACCACCGAAGGAAGGATCAGCGCGCGAGCGCCCTCGCGCAACGCGATTTCGGTACCGATGGTCCGGTCGATCAGCGTCTTCGCCGGATCGCGTTGCATGCGTGTCAGCGCGTCGCGGGTTTGCAGCTCCGGAACCACATTGACGAAGCGCGATTGTTCCAGGCCGATCCGCATCGCGGTGCGCAACGATGCGTCAAAGTTGCTTTGTCCAGTAATATTCTGCAGGTCGCCGATCACCACCCAGTCGCGCTCCGCGAAGGCGATCGCGGCCGGTGGACGAAACAACGACCAGCCCGCCACGACCAGCACCACGACCAGGGCGCCAATCTCGATCGCGACGGTTGCCGGCCGGCGCCACCACGGCACTTCGCGGTGCGCCTTGCCGGACCACGGAGGTGCGCGTAACGGTGCGATCCCGCGTTCGCCGACCTCGTGAACCGCGATCGCTTCGGTCACGCCCTTGAAACGGTAGCGCCCATGATTCAGCCAGCGCGTATGCGCCGCGGCGCCGTCAAGTTCGCCATGTGCGCGCTGGGCCAGCGGTGCGACCAGTCCCGAAACGAGAATCTGACCCGGCAGGGCCAGGGTGGCGAGGCGGGCGGTAACCGGTTTGACCAGCCCCTCGATTTCAACGGCTTTTGCACCGTGGATCACGTCGGCGGGACTGTTCTGCCAGACGACGACATCGCCCAGATGGATGCCGATCCGTGCGCGCAAATCCACTTTCTGGATTTCTCCGACGCGCCGCAGGTCGCGCTGGTAGGCGAGGGCAAACGCTACCGCATGGATCGGCCGTTCAAACATCGCCAGAAAACCGTCCGTGCGGTCGATCTCCTGGCCCCCGTGATGATTGAGCAAGTCGCGCCAGAGGCGGTCGTGTCGACGCATCAGATCGGCAGCGCGCTGATCGCCGAGTTGTTCGACCACGTGCGTGGAATCGACCAGGTCGCACAACACCAGGGTACGCAGTACCGGGCTATTGCTGGTTTGGACAGGCAATTCTACAGCGCTCACCCCGCATCTCCCGTACACCGGTGTCACCCGCAAAGTACCGTCGCAGTATCCCTCATCGAAGACCCTGCCTGCGTCGACCTCCAGCGATCCGGCTTACGCGAGCGCCGCCGTGGGTCTGATCGTCCGTGACCCTGGTCCGCGGATTTTGCGCCGCAATCGGTACGATTGCCAGTTTCCACAAGGCCCGGAATTGCGGTTGCCTGATGTGCCGGTTGATGCACCACCCGGAAGTGGTCAGGCGATCACGCGATAGTTGTCGCCGCCTTCGCCCTTGATCATGTAAAGCGCGCAATCCGCATCGCTATACCATGCGGACCAATCGGCGCTTTCGTGGCACAGACTGCCGCCGACGCTGACCGACGCATGCAATCCCTCGGCAGGTGCCGGGAAGCGCAGAGCGCGCACCCCAGCAGCGATCTGCGCGGCTCGATCGCGCAATTCTTCCGCACTCCCTACTTGGGTCAGCAAGGCGAACTCGTCACCACCCAGACGACATGGCAAGTCGCGTGCGCCCGCGGCGGCCTGCACTTCCTGGCCGACCGCGCGCAGCGTTTGATCGCCGGTCAAATGCCCGAAGTGGTCGTTGATCTGTTTGAAGCGGTCAATATCGATCAGCAGCAGACCCAACCGCACGCTGATGTCACCCTGGCGACGCATTTCATCGAGGTACTGATAGAGGCCACGCCGGTTGCACAGTCCGGTCAATTCATCCGTGCGCACCAGGCGCTCTGCAGTCGATAACTGGGTCTGGGTCTGCCGCAGCGAATCGAGCGTGACGAGCAGGTCCTCGTTGCGTCGCCGCAAGTTCTGGATCAACTGCTGCTCACTTGCCACGAGGTACGAAAACGAGCGACGCATGAAATGCGCGAGCAGACCCGGCTGCGTTTCCAGCAGGCGTTCGAACGCGGCGTGCTCAATCACATGCAGCACGCTGGATTCGGCCGCGACTGCGTTCGCCACGCGCGCGTGATTGCCGATGAACAATGCCAGCTCACCGAAAAATTCCCGCGCCCCAATCAATTTGTCCGGCAAGCCATCGCCGAATTCGAGCTGGATCGCGCCGGATTCGATGACGAACATCGCCCGACCCAGTTCGCCTTTGCGGAAGATCATTTCCCGCGGCACGACCGCGCGAGTCTGGCCTGCGGAAGAGAACACCGACAGTTCCAGGTCGGACAATTGGCGGGGAAGGAATGCCGACCGCGCACCGATTTGCGCTCGAGTGACGGTTTCGGGCTGCGCCATGGAAGCGCCGGGACTGACCATGGCCACGATTTCCTCTCCCACTGCGGACAGCAGATCGCGCGATAGTAGCGCAATCTGGCTTGTGCAATGTGACCTACGAAGGCGCCCGATCGGTGTTGCCGGATGCCGGGCTACCGAGCGTGACAAGCCGGGCAGCCCCCGCATCCGGAACGACCTCTCCTCCCCAGGAGACCTCGTTCCAGCGGTGTGATCAGGCAGCGTGCTTGGCTGCTTGATCCTGGAATTGCTCTTCTTCCGTGGAACCTTTCAACGCGGTCGTCGACGATTGCCCGTTCTGGATGGCCTGGGTCACTGCATCGAAATAGCCTGTTCCCACTTCGCGCTGGTGCTTGACGGCCGTGAAGCCGCGATCCGCCGCGGCGAATTCCGCTTCCTGCAGCTCGACGAAAGCGCTCATCTGGCTGCGTGCGTAGCCCCAAGCGAGATTGAACATCGAATAATTCAGCGCATGGAAGCCCGCGAGAGTAATAAATTGGAACTTGTATCCATAGCTCGCTATTTCCTTCTGGAACTTCGCGATCGTCGCGTCATCCAGGTTCTTTTTCCAGTTGAAACTCGGGCTGCAGTTGTAGGCGAGCAGCTTGCCGGGATATTTCGCATGGATCGCCTCGGCGAATCGCTTCGCGAATGCGAGATCAGGTTTGCCGGTTTCGCACCAGACCAGATCGGCGTACGGCGCGTAGGCGAGGCCGCGGCTGATCGCCTGGTCGACGCCCGGTCGGGTTTTGAAGAAGCCTTCGACGGTCCGTTCGCCGGTGCAGAATTCCTGGTCGTTCGGGTCGATGTCGGAGGTCAACAGATCAGCCGCTTCGGCGTCGGTGCGCGCGATCAGCAGAGTCGGCACGCCCATCACATCGGCCGCCAGGCGCGCGGCGTTGAGCTTCTCGACCGCCTCGCGCGTCGGCACCAGCACTTTGCCACCCATGTGCCCGCACTTCTTCACGGATGCGAGCTGATCCTCGAAATGAACGCCGGCGGCACCGGCCTCGATCATCGCCTTCATCAGTTCAAACGCATTCAACACTCCGCCAAAACCCGCTTCCGCATCGGCGACGATTGGCTGCAGCCAGTCGATCTCATCCTTGCCCTCAGCATGATGGAGCTGGTCGGCGCGCAGCAGTGTGTTGTTGATCCGCTTGACGACCTGGGGCACGGAATTTGCCGGGTAAAGCGACTGGTCCGGATACATTTCGCCGGCCACATTCGCGTCGGCGGCAACCTGCCAGCCGGATAGATAGATCGCCTTCAGGCCAGCCCTGACCTGCTGCATCGCCTGGTTGCCGGTCAGTGCGCCGAGGGCATTGACGAACGGCATAGTCTGCAAGTGGCTCCACAATTTCTCGGCGCCGAGTCGGGCGAGAGAATGTTCGATCGGCACAGTGCCGCGCAAGCGCGTCACGTCGGTGGCCGTGTAGTTGCGCTTCACGCCGCTCCAGCGCGGATTGTTGTTCCAATCCAGGGTGATCTGTTCGGCCGTGGCCAGCGTGGACTTCATGTTCGGGTTCCTTGTGGAGTCGTACAGGTATGCATGAGTGGAAAATGTTGCCGAAGTGACAAGACGTGGACCGCGGCGATCACGGCAGCAGTGCGTAGGCAGGCAGGGTGAGGAAATCCGCCAGTTGGCGGGCGTGGGTCAGCTCGGCGAGCAACCACGCGGCCTGTGGCACGCGCTCCTGTCCAGGAAGGCCATTGCGCGGCAGCCGATCACCGATGGTCTGCACCGCCGCATCGAACAGGGCAAAGTCGATGGCCGTCCCGTCGTCCAGTTGCAAACCGGGATGGTGCAGCCATTGCCACAATTGCGCTCGGGAAATTTCCGCCGTCGCTGCGTCTTCCATCAGGTGATGGATAGGCACGCAGCCGAGCCCGTCCAGCCACGCAGCGAGGTAACGGACGCAGACGTCGATGTTGTTGAAAAAACCGGCACGGCTGATCGTTCCGGCGGGCGCCGCGATCAGGTCATCGCGCGTGACGGCGACATCCTCGCGCAGCCGCTCCAGTTGATTGGGTGTCGGCATGTGTTCGTCGAAAATGGCCTGCGCGACCGGGATCAGGCCCGGATGCGCGACCCAGGTTCCGTCGTGACCCGCGCGCACTTCGCGCTCCTTGTCGGCACGCACACGCTGCAGTGCGGATTCATTGGCCGTCGCGTCGCCTGAAATCGGAATCTGCGCCGCCATCCCGCCCATCGCGAAGGCACCGCGACGATGGCAGGTCTGGATCAGCAATTCCGAATACGCTTTGAGGAATGGCGCGCCCATGCCGATCTGGCTGCGTTCGGGCAGGACATGGTCGTGTTGCGAACGGAACGTTTTCAGATAGCTAAAAATATAATCCCAGCGACCGCAATTGAGCCCCACGATGCGCGTCTTGAGCGCATGCAGAATCTCATGCATCTCGAACACGGCCGGCAGGGTCTCGATCAATACGGTCGCCTTCATAACGCCTGCCGGCAAGCCGAGCTCGCTTTCGGCGTGCGCCATCACGTCGTCCCACAGCGCGGCTTCCTGATGGCTCTGCAGCTTCGGAAGGTAAAAATAGGGGCCGCGCTGACGCGCCAGTAAGGCTTGCGCATTGTGGAAAGCGAACAGTCCAAAATCGAACAATGCTCCGGCGATCGGCTCGCCGTCGACGCGCAAATGCTTTTCCGGAAGGTGCCATCCTCGCGGACGCACGATGAGCACGGCGGGATCCTCCTTCAGACGATAGTTGCGTCCCTCGGGACTGCGGTACTGGATGCTGCCGTCGACAGCATCGCGCAGATTGATCTGACCCTCGACCATTGCCTCCCAGGTCGGCGCCGAGGAATCCTCGAAATCAGCCATGAAAACTTTCGCGCCAGAATTCAGCGCGTTGATGATCATTTTGCGTTCCACGGGACCGGTGATCTCGATGCGCCGGTCGTACAGGGCTGCTGGGATCGGCGCGACCTTCCAGTCCGTGTCACGGATGTGACGAGTCGCGGCCAGGAAATCCGGTGCCTCGCCGGCGTCGAAACGCGCCTGACGGATATCCCGAGCCGCCAGTAGGCCGCGTCGGGAGGCATCGAATCGGCGATGCAGCGCAGCAATAAACGCTAACGCCGCCGGCGCCAGGATTCGTTCGAAACCAGGTCGCAGGGGGCCACGAATCTCGACGCCATCGGGGCTGAACTGATCTACGGGTACTGCCATGGCCGCGTTCCTGAGGTCTCTTCAAGGCTCCGAGACTATGCGTGCAGCGCAGCATTTGACAAACCAAACATTTCAATGCGAACGTTTAACAACGTCAAATCATCGCCAAGAGGTTGAAAATCCTGCGATGTCCAACGATCGGTCAAATCCGCCCCGTGACAGCGCCGTGACAGCACCGCGCAATGCGGCGAAGCCGCGTCGAAAGCTGCGTCCCAAAGCGCGTCGCGGGACACCGGCCGAGTCGCCGCGCTTCTACTACAAAGGCAATCGGCTCAAACAGTTGCGCGCTTTTTTCTATGTCGTGAAATTTGGCACTCTGGCGCGCGCCGGCGAGGCGTTGTTCCTCTCGCAGTCGTCGATCAGCCTGCAGCTGTCTGCGCTGGAAAAGGAACTCGATGTGCGCCTGCTCGAGCGAGCGCGTCCGCGCTTCGTGCTGACCCGGGAAGGCCAGATGCTCTACGAACTGGCCCGACCGCTGGTGGAAGGAATGGAAAGTCTGGATCAGCAGTTCCGCAGCCAGTTGCAGGGTCTGGATGCGGGCGAGGTCACCATCGCGGCGGGATCCTCGACCATCCAGTATCTGTTGCCGAACCTGGTGCGTGCGTTCCGCCAGGATTTTCCCGGCGTTCGTTTACAACTCCACAATGTGACCGGCAAGGACGGCTTGGCCTTGCTCCGCCACGACCAATGCGACTTCGCATTCGGCTCGATGCTCGATGTGCCGCACGATCTGTCTTACGAGCCGGTGCAGTGGTTCGACCCGATGCTGATCCTGCCGCGCGGCCACCCACTGGCCGGCAAGCCCGACATCGCGCTGGAAGACCTGTCGCCCTACGGGCTGATCCTGCCGCCGCAACGACTGACTACATACCGCCTTGTGGACCTGGTATTTCAGCAACGTCGCGTGCCGTATCGCGTCGAGATCGAGGTCGGCGGCTGGGAGGTCATCAAGGAATACGTTGCGATGGGCCTGGGCATCTCCATCGTCACCGGAATCTGTATCACCGCGGAAGATCAGAAGCGCCTGGAAGTCCGCAATCTGCGTCAGTATTTTCCACAACGCAGCTATGGTGTGGTGATGCGCAAAGGCAAGTATCTGTCCGCGCAGGCCCGGGCATTTGTCGATCTGATCAAACCCGATCTGTTCACCCGCGCCGACCGGACCGGCAGCGGTCACTCTGAGCGCTGACGTTTATTCGCGCCTCTCCGAAAGCTCGACGCGGAAACCGCCATCTTTCGGCACGGGACCGGATCGCGCATCCGCGTTAGGCTCGGTGAGTCTTGGTTCGTGGAGAATGAGTCATGCGCATGCAGTGCCGTTTCGCGGGTCTGCTGATCCTCGTCACCGGTGGAGCGGCGGCCGAGTCGGTCGAACGCAGCCAGGTGTTATTGCTGGGCCAGCCCGCCGGCAGTCAGGAAGCGCGCTACGCCGATGACGGCAGTGTCAGCGTGCATTACGAATACAACGACCGTGGACGCGGCCCCAAACTCGATGCAACTCGCAGCGTCGCTGCCGACGGCACACTGAGTGGTGGCGACACGCACGGCAACAACTACTTCAAGGGCGAGGTCAAGGAAACCCTGAGTCGTGAAGGCGATGCGTTGGCGTGGAAGAATTCTGCAGAAAGCGAAAAGCGTGCATTGTCGGCGCCAGCGTTCTATCTGAATCTGGATGGCGTACCCGAGGACGGTGTGTTACTCGCACGAGCCTTGCTAAAGGCGCCGGGCAACCAGCTCGCATTGCTGCCGGCTGGCGAGGCGCGCATCGCCAAACTGCTCACTGAAACGGTCAAAGGCAAGGACGGCAGCAAGAAAGTCAGCCTGTATGCGATCAGCGGTCTCGGCTTGTTACCCGACTATCTCTGGCTCGATGAGCAACAACGCTTCTTCGCGACGTACTCCAGCTGGTCGTCGCAGATCCGCGTCGGGTATGAGAAATCCCTCGCGCAAATTGGCGCCGTACAGGACAAGCAGGAACGGCAGCTTGCCGTGGAGCGCGCCCGCGCACTGACCAGTCGCCTGCCCGAGACCCTGGTAATCCGCAACGCGCGCGTGTTCGATCCGCCGTCGGGTCGGGTCGTCGATCAGCAGGTGGTCGTGATTCGGCACGGCAAGATCGAAAGCGTCGGCCCCACCGGAGATGCGCCGCTGCCGGATTCGTCAGAGACGATCGATGCCGCCGGCCAGTTCCTGATGCCCGGCTTGTGGGATATGCACGCGCACTATCAGGGCGGGGCAGACGGGCCGCTGGACTTGGCGTCCGGCGTCACGACCATCCGGGATCTCGCCAACGACGTCAAAGCGCTTGCCGATCACATCACCCAGATCGAGGCCGGCGATGACATCGGCCCGCGCATCATCCGCGCGGGAATCATCGATGGACGCGGACCCTACCAAGGGCCGATCAAGGTGCTCGCGGACACCGAGGCCGAAGCGCGCGCCGCGGTCGACATGTACGCACGGACCGGTCACGAACAAATAAAGATATACAGTTCTATCAAACCGGAACTGATGCCGGTGATCGCGAAATACGCACACGAAAAGGGTCTTCGCGTCAGCGGCCACGTGCCGGCGTTCATGACTGCACGACAGTTCGTCGACAACGGTGCCGACGAAATCCAGCACATCAACATGCTGTTCCTGAACTTTATGTTCGACAAGGTGCAGGACACACGTTCGCCGGCGCGCTTCACCGCTGTCGCGCAGAACGCCGCGAACATTGACCTCAGTTCGGCCGAGGTGCGCGATTTCATCGCGCTGCTCAAGCGCCGCAACATCGTAATCGATCCGACCGCGGTCGCGTTCGAGGGCATGTTTCTCGACCGTGCCAAACGCCCCGGACCGACCTATGCCGCGGTCATCGACAGGCTGCCGCCGACCTGGCAACGCCAGATGCGTTCCGGCGCCGGCGGTTTGCCGGTCGAGGCCGCCCAAGAGTCGCTGTATCGCGACTCCTACCAGCGCATGATCGAGATGATCGGAATGCTCCATCGCAGCGGCGTGCGCATCGTCGCCGGCACCGACGACGTGGCCGGACTGAGCCTTCCGCGCGAACTGGAATTGTACGTTTCTGCCGGTATTCCACCGATGGACGTCCTTACCCTGGCGACCTATGGCAGCGCCGGCGTGATGAAGCGCGACCAGAGCTACGGTCGCGTGGCGCCGGGCTATGTTGCCGACCTCATTCTGGTCGATGGCGATCCTACGGTGAATATCGCGGACATCCGAAAAGTGCGTACGACGATTCGTGGCGACCGTCGCTTCGACGCGGATGCGCTTTTCCACGCGGTTTCGGTGCAGCCGGCAAAACGCAACGCGCCCTAGGAGCTCGGAGTGGCACCGATGGCGTCGGACAGGCGAGTGCTCGAAGTTCGCTCTTACAAGCTCAAATCGGGCATGAGCGCCGAATTTCATCGCGCGATGAGCAGCGAAGCCGCACCCATGCTCAGAGCCTGGGGGACCGACGTGGTCGCCCTGGGCCCCTCGCCACACGAGGCAGACAGCTATTTTCTGATCCGTTCCTACGCCGACCTGGACCGACGGCAACGTGAGCAGGATGCTTTCTACGCCTCCGACGCTTGGCGTAGCGGGCCGCGGAAATCCATTGTGGGCAAAATCGAATCGTATCTGGACACGGTGCTGTGGCTCTCGCCGGCCGGGATTGACGAGATTCGGACCTTCAACACCTAGCGACCCGACGCGTTTCCGCGTCTACCGGAGCAACCACTCGGATCAGATCTCAGACTGCAACCCGCGTCCGACATTCGACAAATTGGAGCGCGACCACAGTACCGACCTCCAGGGGGAATTGATCGCTTGAAACAATCCATTGTGCACATTGCCCTGGTCGTGCGCGACTACGACGAAGCCATCGATTTCTACACCAACAAGCTCCGCTTCAGCCTGATCGAAGACACCTATCAGCCCGCCCAGGACAAACGCTGGGTCGTGGTGGCGCCGCCGGGTTCCGGCGGTACGACGCTGCTGCTGGCGAAGGCTTCCTCCGCGGAGCAGGCTCGGTTTGTCGGCAACCAGGCAGGCGGTCGGGTCTTTCTGTTTCTGAACACCGATGACTTCTGGCGCGACTATCGCCACATGCAGTCCGTCGGCATCATTTTCGTGCGCGAGCCCGCGGTCGAATCGTACGGAACCGTCGCGGTGTTCGAAGATCTGTACGGCAATCGCTGGGATCTCCTGCAGCTGAACACCGCTGCGCCGCCGCCCGGCTTGCCGACTTGAGTGGCGACAAATTGCCCCCAGCATGACATTGTAGCCAATGCGCTCGGGCCACTCATGCGACGTGGCGCCGCACGTGCGACCAGTGCGGACCGGGGCCGGTTGAATCATCCCAGCGAGGAATACTCATGGATCGCGATGAACAGGAAATTCGCCAGCTCCTGATCACCTGGATGGACGCGACGAAGGCCCGTGATGTCGACACGGTATTGTCCCTGATATCCGACGATGCAGTCTTTCTGCTGCCCGGGCGGCCGGTCATGCGCAAGGCCGAGTTTGCCGCCGCGGCCATCGCGCAGTCGGGCGCCTCCGCTCCGACGATCAGCGGCCACAGCGAGATCCAGGAATTGCGCGTACTCGGCGACTGGGCTTTTACCTGGACGCGATTGACAGTCGTCATGTCACCGGCGGATGGCACGCCCGCAAATACGCGTGCGGGTCATACATTGACCCTGTTTCACAGGCAGGATGGGCAATGGCGGCTCGCGCGTGATGCAAACCTGCTCGCCCCAGTGCCGCCGTCGCCGGGTTGAGCCGGTGCTGCCGGTCTGGACATCAATCAGCAATGCGCGCATGCAGCCTCGCACTCTGGCGCAGCACTGGGCGCCGTCACGCGTCATCACCCGTCAAGCGGGCAAGGCGATAGACTGCCGGCGCCTGCACGAGTTGCAGCGCGCAAGCGCCGATTGATGGCGATCAGAACAGCGGCAGCAGCAATTTGACGAGGCCAACCAGCGACACGCCCCAGACCACGGACCGCAGGTAGGGAATGCCCGCCGCATAGACCGGTACGTAGACCAGCCGCGCCCAGAAATACAATTGTGCACCCAGCACGGTAGCTGCACTGTTGCGTTGGGTCAGCGTGACCACCAGCACCGCAACGACAAAAAACGGAAAGGTTTCCAGGAAGTTGTGCAGCGCCCGATCGACGCGCGCAGCAATACCGGCCAGCGGCTTGGCTGTTCCGTCACGCGCTCCCGCATTCCACGCGAGGCCACGTTGTTGTGTGCTGAGGGTGGCCCCGACCAGCACATGCACGAGGCCAAGCACGGTACTCCAGACCAGCATTTGCAGTTCGATGGACATAGGCGGTTCCCGGAAGCGTCAGCGGGGCGTTCTTCGCATGGTCGAAGCGAGCGGAATCATCGCGCAGCGGCCCGGTGCCCCGGTCTACCGGTATCGCCACGCAGCCGCCATCGTGCCATGATTTACACGCGGCCGTATTTCACCCGCAAGCAGAGGAGTGTGCGATGAGCAAGGGCATGAACCAGAAGAAAGATACAAAGAAAAAACCGGAGAAGAACCTGAAGGAAAAGCGTGACGCCAAGAACGCGAAGAAGCAGTCCAAGGGCTAAGCCTTTTCTGCCGAGGTGCATCGCCAATGCCGGATTTTCCCGCCATTGACTGCCGCACCGACGTGTTCTCGCCGCCCCCGATCCTCTCGGGGGCGCATCTCCGGATTTTTGATCGCGAGCGCCTGAAGATCGTCCGGCTGTGGCTGCGGCGGTGCTCGCGGATTCCGCGTTGCAATCACCGGCTTGGTCTTGATCCCATTGTTGACGTGAATCGGCATCGGGCCCGGCGTGCAGACTCCCCGCGAGTAAGGTCGCGACGACGACCGGCTTCTGCCCTGCCACGGCGGATGCGCTAGGATTTGCGCCGAGCGCGCGGATGCGCCGCGTCGTACACCTTCGCCAGATGCTGGAAATCCAGATGAGTATAAATCTGCGTTGTGGAGATATCCGCGTGACCGAGCAGCTCCTGCACAGCACGCAGGTCGCCGGAAGATTCGAGCAGGTGACTGGCAAACGAATGCCGCAGCAGATGCGGGTAGACGCGTTTCCAGATGCCTTGCGATTGCGCCCAGCGCTTGATACGCGCCCGTGCCGCGGAACCGGACAGTGGCATGCCATTGCGGCCACGAAATATCGCATCGGCATTGGCCGGCGTATCCTGCGCGTGCAGCGCGCGTAGCGCTTCGACCGCCTTGCCACCGACCGGCACGACGCGCGTCTTGGAGCCCTTGCCGATGACGCGCACCAGGCCATCGGCGAGATCCAGATCCGACCAGCGCAGGCCGGTCAGTTCGGCCAGACGCAGGCCGCTGGAATAGAACAGTTCGAGCATGGCGCGGTCCTGAACTGCGCCAGGACCGTCCGTGGGTATCGCCACGAGTGCGCTGGCTTCGTCCACATCGAGCACTTGTGGCAATTTGCGCCGGAGTTTCGGCGCGCGCACGTCCAGGGCGGGATCGGCGGCTATGATTCCTTCCCGCAACAGCCAGCGGAAAAAGCTGCGACAGGCTGAGAGCAGGTGATGCAGGCTGCCCGGTTGACGGCCGCGGCGGTGCTCGCGGGCGACCAGCGCGCGCAACTGTTCGGCGTGCAGGTCACGCCAGTCGCGAAGGGCCAGCGTTTCGACATGCGCACGCAGCATTTCCAGCTCGCGCGCATAGTTCACCAGCGTCCCTGGCGCATAGCGCCGCTCGACGCGCAGATAGTCGAGGAACCGACCGATCGGCGCGGCGAGCGTATTGCTCATGTGGCGGGGAAGCGCAGAACCGAGGCGGTGATCGCCTCTCCAATCAGCTTGAGAAAGACGGTACCCATGCCCGGATGAAAACGGTCCATGTCGTGGCTGCCGATGGCCAGCATCCCGAGTCCGTTGACCGGCATCAGCACGGCGGATTTGACTTCGACCGCGCGCGCGCCAAACAGCGCATCGAGCTTGTCGCTCTGCAGCCGGCCGCATAGCGGTTCGTTGCGCGCGAGGAACTCGCCAAAAGCGGGCAGCCCGGATGCGCCACCCGGTGCACGAATCAGCCAATCGACGCTGGGCAGATCGGCGTCGCCGCGAAACAGCACGACACGCACCAGATCGGTATGAAAATCCTCGGTCAGGCCGGCGACCACCCGAGCTACGCTGTCGCCCAGCGACGTGGCGCGCATCAACGATAGCGTCAGCGTATGCACGCGGACCATCAGCGATTCGTTCTCGTGCGCGATCTCGACCAGCTCGTGCAGGCGACGACTCAGTTCGCGGTTCTTGTCGCGCAATACATCCAGTTGATAGCTCGCGAGCGAAGCCGCCGAACCTTCCTCGCGCGGCATGCGCAAGGCGATCGCCAGATCCGGAAATTCATTGAGGAACTCGGGATGCCGACGCAGGTAGCTCGCCACTTCCATGGCGTTGAGTCCGTCCTTGAGGGTGAGTTCGCTCATCGGTAATAGTCCCCATCGAATACGAAGGCGGCCGGGCCAGTCATCCAGGCGGGATGGCCTTCGCCCTGCCAGGAAATCTCCAGTTCTCCACCCGGCAACTGTACCGCAACGTCGGCATCGAGCTGGCCGCGCCGACTCAGTACGGCGACTGCTGCACAGGCACCGCTGCCGCAGGCGAGGGTTTCCCCCACGCCGCGTTCCCATACACGCAGCAGGATACGGTTGCGGGAGACGGGCTGTACAAAGCCAATATTGGCGCGCAGTGGAAATTGTGCGTCACATTCCAGGGAAGGGCCCAGGCTTGTCACCGGCGCCGCATTCACGTCGTCGACTTCGATGACGGCGTGTGGATTGCCCATCGACACCGCACCAAACTCAATGGCTCTGCCACCAATGTCGCCGAAATACCGCGCTGCCGGAGCCGCCAGCAAGGGCAGCGCTGCGGGCCGGAAATCCGGCACGCCCATGTCCACGCGCACGCGGCCGTCATCGAGCAGCTCGACCGCCACCGGTCCGGAGGGGCTCTGCAAGCGCGTCGATCCTGCGCCGAGTGCATCGTCGCGACGCAGCCAGGCGGCGACGCAGCGCACGCCATTGCCGCACTGACCGGCACGACTGCCGTCACGATTGTAGATGCCGTATGCATGCGCGCAGCTGGAGTCGCTGGCGGGCTCTATGGTCAGCAACTGGTCAAAGCCGACGCCGAACTGACGATCACCCAGGCGACGGATAGCCGGCGCGTCCAGGTCCAGCGGGTGGCGACGGCAATCGAGGACGACGAAATCGTTGCCAATGCCGTGCATTTTAGTAAAACGCAAGGATGCTACGATTGCACTCACGGCGTCGTCGGCGCCTTGTCAACGGCACTGGACTTGGCTGGCGGCTTCGCGTCGCCCGGCTTGACCAAGGCGCTCTTGTTGCCGCAACTGGCCAGCGCGAGCAGGCATATCAGGGGCACACAGGCACGAAAAATCGTCTTCATAGTGACGCTCTGGAATTGCACGGTCCGTTATCGAACGGTGCATGCGCAGGCGCGCATGATGCGAGTATAACGAGGCTCCGCGTTCGTCGCCGGAGGTAGGCATGCTGTTCGATATTCCCGCGTTGTTGCCCGGAGTGCTGGCCGGACTGTTCCTGCTGGCAGCCTTGCTGCAGGGTTTCGGCGTACGCCGTCGCTGGCGTGCGCGCCGTCGCCTGTCCGCGTTGCACCGCAGTACCTGGCTGCTGGTTTGGATCGCGCTGGCCTCGATGGCGGCCTGCCTGTCGGCGTCGCTGTCGAGCTACCAGCGTCTGATTGCCGAAGCTCCGGTCGCAACGCTCACCGCACGCGAAATTGGTCCGCGCCAGTTTGCCCTGCGCGTGGATCTGGCCGATGGCAGTCATAACAGCGTGCAGGTCGCCGGCGATGAGTGGCAACTTGACGCTCGCGTCATCAAATGGACGCCGCGCGCGGTCGTGCTCGGGGCGCAGCCGCTGTATCGCGTCGAGCGAATCAGCGGCCGCTATCGCGACATCCGCGAAGCGCAAACACTGGCGCCGAGCGTCGCCGCACTCGGCGGTGACTCGTTCATCGACCTGTGGGAAATCAAGCATCGCTTTCCGGCCTGGCTGCCCTTCATGGATGCGGACTATGGCAGCGCGGCCTATCTGCCGCTGATCGATGGCGGCAACTACCAGGTGAGTCTGGCGGCCGCAGGCGGCTTGGTTGCACGACCCGCTGATACGACGACCACCGAAAAGATCAAGGCGAAAGGCTGGTGAGAGTCCCGTCATGCCGGCGGTCGCGAGCAGGTGAAGTAAAAAAAGCCGCAAAGATAACTTTGCTCTTTACAAGGTTTGTGGAGAAGCCGGCGCACGTCAGCCACCGTTGCGCGCACCCGGCATGAGCAATTTCTGCTTGTATGCATCAGTTTCGACGGTGATCCACACGTAGCGTCGGGCACTGTCCGCGGCCATCGCATCGCGCAGGCCGCTGATTGCGGGGGCGCACGGCAGGCACCAGCCAGCCCACGCGGTCACGATCACGACGTCGCCTGGTGGAAGTTTCTCCACCGTCAACGGCTGCCCAGCGCTGTCGTCGATCTGCGCCAGCAGATCCGCGAGGGATTCGCCGCTCGGCAACGGTCGTTGCTGTTGCAGTGCTCGCTGCAGTCGGGCGGGAACGTCTTTCGCCCAGCCAACCACATACAGCAGCTTGTCACCATTGGCAGCGAACACGCGGATCCGCGGCAGACGGACGCCGGTGGTCGAATTCAGGCGATGCAGCGCTTCCCGACGCATGACGGTCTCGACGAGTTGCACATTCGCTGGCATGCGCTCTGCGGCAGGCGGATGGGTTGGCTCCTCGGCGGCGCGGGCCTGACCGGACCAGGCGGCACAAAGAGCGAGCAAGACCAGTCCCGGAAATGTATTTATGCACATAGTTGCTTCTCGTAGCGCCACCCATCGGCGCCATTGTCGTAGTAACGGGGCAGATGCATGCAGCGTGAGTAGCCAGCGGATTCGTACAGTCGGGCCGCCGCCGTGTTGTCGGCGCGGACTTCCAGTCGCAGCCGATCACAGCTCCGTCGACGCGCCTCGGCTTCGCTCGCGGCCAGCAGGCGGCGTCCCAGGCCCAAGCCGCGCGCGGTTTCCGCCACGGCGAGCGAATACAGCCGCCCGACACGGCTGCCGCGTCGGAAAAACAGCACCGCCGAACCCATCAATCCACCGTCGTGCCGCGCCACCAACACGCGCGCAGTGCTGCTGTGCAAATGGCGACGATACTGACGGCGGCTCAACCGGTCGTAGTCGAATACGCGATTTTCCAGCGACGCCAAGGCGTCGAGTTCGGCATCCCGAGCGGGCCGGATCTGGAAGGGCGGAGTGGCTGGAGTCGGCACGCATGCAGCCTACGTCGCGTGCCGGCTCACCGCAATCTTGCAACGCTGGCTGAACCCGCCCCGCTGCGATGGTCCGAACGCCACTGCTCGCCAGCGCGACGCTATGGCACACTCGCGCCCAGTTTTGTCGGCCCCCCTGCGCCGCGTGCCCATAGAACATGCCCGAACCTGAATTGCCGTCCGCCAGTTTCGCCACGCCTGTGCGTGCGGCATGAGTCGCCTCATCATCGTCGTCGAAAAAGCCTCGGACTGGGGTTCTTACTACCCGTCCGACAACGTCGTGACGGCGATCGACTACTTGCGCGAGCCGCTGCGCCAGGACGATGAGCGCACCCAGGTCATCAACCTGTGCCGCAGCTACAAATATCTGGGTACCGGTTACTACGTTTCGCTGCTCGCGGAGGCACGTAGCCACAAAGTGATTCCGTCGGTGCGTACGATCAACGATCTGCGCCGACGTTCGCTGTACGGTCTGGATATCGAAGACCTCAACCAGAAGCTCGCCAAGTTTCTGCCCGATGCACGCGACACGACCGACTTCGGCCTGCAATTGTATTTCGGCGAGACTCACTACGGTCCGCTGCAGGATTTGGCCCATCAGGTGTTCGAGACGTTTCCGTGCCCGATTCTGCGCATCGAATTTGAGCGCGAACGCGTCTGGCAGATCAGCGCGATCAAACCGGCCGGCCTGCATACGCTGGACGATCCGCAGGAAGATGCGTTTGCCGACGCATTGGATAAATTTTCCAAAAAGCTGTGGCGCAAGCCGCGCGCGCGGCGCAAGTACCGCTATGACATTGCGATGCTGTGCGATCCGAACGAGGCGATGCCACCATCGAACAAGCGCGCACTGAAGTCTTTCATCGACGCGGGCAAGGATCTCGGCATCGAGGTCGATCCAATCGGCAAGAACGACTACGCACGCCTCGCCGAATACGACGGCCTGTTCATTCGCGAAACGACCGCGCTGGACAACCATACCTATCGGTTTGCCAACAAGGCCGAAAAGGAAGGCATGGTCGTCATTGACGATCCGGCCTCGATCCTTCGGTGCACCAACAAGATCTACATGAACGATCTGTTGCGCGCACGGAAGCTGCCAACGCCGCGCAGCGAAATCCTGTTCCGCGACGATCCGAAAAAGCTGGCCGAATTACCCGACTTGCTGGGCTTCCCGATTGTGCTGAAGATTCCCGACGGCTCTTTCTCGCGCGGCATCGTCAAGGCCGGCAATATGGAGGAGTTGAAAAAAGGTACGGATGAACTGTTCCAGCACACTGCTCTGGTGATTGCACAGGAATTTCTATACACCGAGTTCGATTGGCGCATCGGCGTGCTCAACAAGGAGCCGCTGTACGCTTGCCAGTACTTCATGTCGCGCGGGCATTGGCAGATTTACAACCACGGCGCTCGCGGCACGGCCAAATCCGGCGGATTCAAGACCTTTCCGGTTCGCGACGCGCCAACCGAAGTGGTGCGCCTCGCCTTGAAGGCGACCGCGCCGATTGGCGACGGTCTGTACGGCGTCGATCTCAAGCAGGTGGGCAACCGCATCGTAGTCATCGAAGTGAATGACAATCCGTCGATCGATGCGGGCGTCGAAGACCAGTACCTCGGTGAAGATCTGTACCGGCGCATCATGGAAGAATTCCTGCGCCGCCTCGAACGCAAGCGACTGGGCATTACCGATTAGGGGCACGGCCCGCATTTCGATCAGGGACAGCGATGGCAGTCATGCCAGGTCGAGGCGAGATCCCGTTGCGCTACCGCGATATCGAGAAAAAAGTACAGTTTTCAATGTAAGCGTGCTGATGTTCCGACGCTCGGAATCCGATCCGCAACAGGGTGCATACGGATAGCCAGACCGATGCCTGCGCGGAACGGGCCACGCCGACCACCAAGCCGGTGTTCCGGCGGGACCGTCCAATCCCGAGTGCTGCTCAAGCCTGGCGGTTCATCCGTGCGCCTAACGATCGGCCAGTCTGATGGCAGCGCCGGTTGCTGCGCGTCCAGAGGCGCATCAGGCCGCCCCGGGCGCGAACGGTCGGCGCGAGGTTTCGTACCGGTGGCCGGGCTCTCCACTCGCGTGCATGCGTAGCAAAGATCAGCAAGAGCGGCGCCGCCACCAGCCAATAAGCGATATAGCCGAATTGCGCCGAATAGCCGCGCGCACCGGGCGCGAGCAGCAAGGTGATGCAGCCCAGGCAAAGCCAAACCTTGAGCAGGGCTTCGAACGGCGGCCACTCGTTCGGTGTCGATCGAATGGCATTGTTATTTTGTATATAAGCAATCATCGCACTCTCCCGCCTTGAGGTAAGTGCGACGATCGCCTTGTGGTTTCTCAGATCCTGAGAGTCTGGACCGGGGCAGCGCAGGCGACCGGTCGACGCATGCCATAATCGCTGCGACCACCGCGGAGTGACGACGTGGAACACCATACTTTTCTGGAATCCATCACCGTGCTGTTGCTGGCCGCGGTCATCGCGGTGCCGATCGCCAAGCGTTTCGGCCTCGGTGCGGTGCTGGGTTACCTGCTCGCCGGAGTCGTGATTGGCCCGGCCGGGCTGAAGCTTTTGAAAAATCCCGAGCAGATTGCCAGCATCTCCGAGCTCGGCGTGGTCCTGCTGCTGTTCGTGATCGGCCTGGAACTGTCGCCACAGCGATTGTGGGTGATGCGCCGTGCCGTATTCGGGGCGGGTCTGGCACAAGTTCTGCTGACCGCCGCCGCGATTGCCGCGATTGCCGCATTCGGATTTTCGCTGTCGCCCAAGACGGCCGTGGTCGTCGGCCTTGGCCTCGCGCTGTCATCCACGGCATTCGGCCTGCAATTGCTCGCCGAGCGCAAACAACTCACCGCGCCGCATGGTCGGCTCGCGTTCGCGATGCTGCTGTTCCAGGATCTGGCCGCGATTCCGATCCTCGCGGTGATTCCCGTGCTCGGCGCTGCGCAAGGCGCGTCCGTTGACGTACCCGCGGCTTTCCGTGCGGTGGCGGTGATCGCGGTGGTGATCGTCGCCGGGCGATATCTGCTGCGTCCCTTGTTCCGCGCCGTTGCGCGAACGCGTATCCCCGAGGTCTTCACTGCCAGCGCGTTGCTGGTGGTGATCGGCACGGCCTGGATCATGGAACAGGTCGGGCTGTCGATGGCGCTGGGCGCGTTTCTCGCGGGCCTGCTGCTCGCCGATTCGGAATACCGGCACGAGCTGGAAGCGCAGATCGATCCGTTCAAAGGCCTGCTGCTCGGATTGTTCTTCACCAGCGTCGGGATGGCGGTCAATCTGCAATTGTTGCTCAATGAACCTTTGCTCATCGCAGGCCTCGTCGGGGCTCTGATCGCGGTCAAGGCCCTGCTGCTGTTCGGCGTAGGCCGGTATGCTGGCGGGCTGGACAATCTGGAAGCCGTGTCGCTGGGCGCGGTGTTGGCCGCCGGTGGCGAATTCGCGTTCGTGGTGTTCAACCTGGCGTATTCCTCGCAACTGCTCGACGCGCGCAGTCACGACGTGCTGATGCTGGCGATCACGGTTTCAATGGCGTTGACGCCGCTGATGGTCGTCGCGCTGGAGCGCTCGCTGGCAACCCGGCGACAGGCTCCAAAGCGCGAGTTTGATCGCATCGATGGCGATCCGCCGCGGGTCATCATCGCCGGCTTTGGCCGGGTAGGGCAGATCGTCGCGCGCATTCTGCGTGCGCACCACATCGGCTACACCGCGCTGGAGAATTCAATCGAGCAGGTCGACACTTCGCGCCGTTTTGGCAGCGTGCTTTACTTCGGCGATCCGAGCAAACCCGAGCTGTTGCGCGCCGCACACGCGGACAAGGCGGAGATCTTCGTGCTCGCCACGGACGATCCCGAGGCCAACGTGCGCACCGCACGTATCGTGAAGCGACTTTATCCACACTTGAAGATTTTTGCGCGGGCACGAAACCGGCAACATGCATTCCGTCTCATGGATCTTTCCGTCGATGGCGTGGTCCGCGAAACCTTCGATGGCAGCCTGGAATTGACCCGGCAGGTTCTGGAAGCACTCGGGCTGCCGCCGACCACAGCTGTCGAGCGCGTGGCGCGATTCCGTGCCCACGACGAGGAATTGCTCAAGGCCCAACATCTTGTCTATGACGATGAAGCGGCGCTGCTGCAATCGGCGCGCGAAGCCTTCGTCGATCTCGAGCGCATTTTCGAAGCGGATTCGGAAAAAGCGTGAACGCGTCATGGAGTCGCCGACTGATGGTCGGCGCGGGTGTGATCTCGCTGGCGGGCGCGCTGTTGCATTTGGCGATCCCCATCGGGGGCCCAGCCTGGTACGCCGCATTCGGCGCACCGCGTCGATTGGTCGCGCTGGCAGAGGCCGGCGCTCCCTACGCGCTCGTCAGTTGTTTCGCGATCGCGACAGTACTGCTGGTGTTTGCGGGCTATGCTTTTTCGGCCGCGGGGCTGATCCGGCGCTTGCCGCTATTGCGCCCCGTTTTGGCGCTCATTGCTTGTGTGTTGATCCTGCGTGGCCTGCTGTTCATTCCGATGATCTTGTGGCGACCCGATTCGCTGGCGCGCATTTGCGATTGCAATCATGTGGACTTTTTTATTATTTCGACGTCGTTGCTCTGCGCCACCCTTGGTGGCTGCTTTGCGTTTGCCGCACTTACGCGGCCCTGGATTCCGACGACCTTGTTGCGTCGCTGAGTGGCACTGGCGTGGCGACGAAGCGCAGTCGACTACTCGATCGGTCGTGTTGGTTGACGTAGCATCTGCGCCAGGCTTGGCATCGCGCCGATGGTATCGAGTTCGGCGGCAACGTCCGTATAACCGAGCAGTTCTGCGAGTTCGGCGGGGGTCCGTCCCAGGCAGTCCCGCGTGTTGCGCTCCGCTCCACGCGCGAGCAACTGGCGCGCAGCGCCGAGCAGCCCGTGGATCGCGCAGGCATGCAACGGCGAGACCCCACGCTCGTCCTGCGCGTCCAGCACCGCGGCGTGGTCGAGCATCTGGCTGACCAGCGCGGCAATGGGCGCGGGATCGCACGTGCTGCCCGGCTCGGCGCGTCCGCCGACCAGCAACAGCAAGGGAGACTGACCTTTGGCGTTGAGCGGATTGGGTGCAGCTCGATGGCGCAGCAATGCGTCCAGCACGCCACGCGCCCGTGCGCTGCCGGCGTGTCCGAATGCGAACTGGGCAGCCGCGTGCAGGGCCGTGCTGCCCTTGTCGTCCGCAAGGTCCGGGTCGGCGCCGACGGCGAGCAGGCGCGCCGCGGCGTCAGGAAAGCCAAGTGCGCAGGCGATCATGAGCGCGGTACCACCGCCCGGCAGGCGCCGGTCGAGGTCCACACCGTGCGCGATCAGACGAACAACGATGGTATCGCGGTGAGCGCTGATCGCTGCGGAAAGGCAGGTTGCACCGCCGTTGGCGCACAGCTCGGCATCCGCTCCTGCGGCAAGCAGGCGATCGACGGTATCAAGGTGACCCTGACCACAGGCGCGCAGCAACGCACTCGCGCCCTGTGCGTCATTGGCATTGACACTGAGACCGAGCGAAACCAGCTTGTCCACCGCGTCGGCGTCGCCCGCCTGCGCTGCCGTAACAACATCAATATTGTACAATTTTCGATTGGGCAAATTCCACGTCGGCCAGTGCAGCCAGCGCTGCAGATCAGTCGACTGCCGCGCCAGGGCCAAGCCGACGATGCTCTCTCCGTCGTTGGCCAGCAGACGGGGATCTGCGCCGTGGCGGATCAGGGCGCGCACTGCTGTGATCGCCTGCGCCGCCGGAAGCGCGACGGCGAAGTGAAGTGCAGTGCGCCCTCGAGCGTCCCGTGCGTTGACGTTCTGACCGCGTTCCAGAAGCTCCTGCAGCAAGATCACGGCGCCCAGCTGTGCGGCCAGATGCAGTGCCGTCTCGCCCTGCGGATTGGCGGCATACGGATCGGCGCCACGCGCCTGCAGGTCTTGTGCGAATTCAATCAGTCGCGCACGTGTAAGCGCATCGTCGATCTCCGCGCGGGCCACCTCCAGCACGCGCAAGAGTATCCCCGCACCGCCAGCGCTCGCGCCTGCGGCGAACAGATCCAACAGTGCATCAAGGCTGCCGGGTAGATCGGGCAGGAGAATATCGACGAGGCGCTTGCCATCGATCGCCGCGTCCGCCGCGAGACCATGATTGAGGAGCCAGCGCCGTGGTTCAGGCTCGGGATGCCGAGCCAGTTCAAGCCAGAGTGCCGCCCGTTCGCTTTCCGGCCACTGGCGCAATCTCGGAATGAAATCCTCCACAATATTGTCATGTCCAAAACGCAGCGCATCGAGCAGATGCGCCGGCGAATCGCTGCCAATCAGCGGTTCGGCGAGTGCGCCGTCGGCAAGGTTGTGCGGTAACGGGTAGTCTGGATCGAGTGCGGCCACCAGATCCCAGCGCCCGGCGCTGACGGCGTGATCAAGTGCGCGCTTGCCATCACTGCTGGCCAGATTCTTGTCGACACCCAGCGCCAGCAGTGCGCGCACGCAATCAGCGCGAGCCTGGCGCGATTGGCACGCGATGGTCAACGCGCTGCGGCCAAGCTGGTCGACCCGATTCGGGTCGGCACGGCGCGTGCCGAGGGCAGCGATGACTGCACTCGCGCCGGCCCGCGCAGCTTCGATCAGCGCGGTCGCGCCATGGCTGTCGGCGATATCCGGATTCGCGCCCGCTTCCAGCAACGCACGTGCAATGGCGCTGTGCCCTGCCAGTGCGGCGGCCATCAACGCCGTACGCCCCAGTGGGCCTTGTGCATCGACGCGCGAATTGTGGCGCAGCAGCAGCTTGATGCCGGACACGTCGTCGTCGGCAATGCCCGCTGCGGCCAGCAACGCGGGTTGTGCATGCTCGGCCTCGTTACGCGCGCCGTGTTCGAGGAGAAAACGTGCGAGCGCCCAGTTTGCCGCAGCGCAGGCAACGCCCAAGGGCGTCAGTCCTTCGCGGTTGACGCTGCCGACGGGTGCCGACGCATCGATCAACATTGCGGCGACGATCGGCTCCGACGCCAATGCCGCATAGTGCAATGCGGTATTGCCCTGCGTATCCGGACGGGCCGAATCGGCACCGTTGGCGAGCAGGGTCAGTACTGCGTCAGGACGTCCCTGATAGCTGTCGCGCGTCGCCGCAATCAGCGGAGTAAGTCCCGCGTGACTGCGATTCACGTCGGCGCGACGCGCAATGAGTGCACGCAGCAGGCGAACTTCCGGCATGGTGGTAGCGAGCATCAGCACCGGCCGCTGATCGCGCTCGCCGGCTGGCGGTGCCGTGTCCGGATCGGCACCACGCTCCAGAGCGGCCAATGCGAGCTCAACCTGCCCGCAGCGTGTTGCGCGCAGCAGCGCGGCATCGAGTTCGGTACGGCTGAGGCCGCCCGGAAGGGTCGCCGGCTCGGTGCTCGCTTCGTCGCTGGCAAGCGTCTCCGGGGCCGGTTGCCTTGGCTGATCGTGCCGCGCGCGATGCGCGGTCAGCAACGCGCGAAGGCAGCGATTGGCCACCAGCAAGTTACCCAGTGGCGCGAGCGCCAGTGCATAAATAGCCAATGCCACGATGCGAAATTCGCTGGGCAAGGTTCCGCACAGTCCGGCCAGCGATAACGCGGCCCCGACCAGACTTTGCAGGGCGATGCCGACCAACAGGCCGTGACTGAAATAGAGTTCGTGTTCACCGGTCAGATGGCGCGAGAACGCCAGGCTGCGCGAGACAGCGGTAAAAATCCACGAACCGCGACCGTCGTCCGGATACGCATCGTCCCAGACAAAAACGAGCCCGTAAGCGGGCCAGAAGCGCCACAACAGCAGCAACGCTGCAACGATCGCCGTCGACAGGCACATGGTCGCGGCGAGCGACCCATCGTGCAGCAACCAGACCAGCGGCCAGCCGAGCAGCAGCATGACGATGGCGGTATAGCCGGCGAGCAGGACAAAGTGCGCCGCGCCGCGCCGCAGTACGGTGCGCGTAAAGCTGCTTTCCAGATCAAAGCCCAGGGCATGGCAGACGGCCGCCATGCAGAGGCTGTTCGCGAGCAGCAGAACCAGCAACATCGCCGGGTGCAGGCTCAGTGCAGCCGTAGCAAACAGTGCCAGCGAAGGCACGAAATAACCCAGCGCCCCGACCAGGGCGCGCATGCGTTGCAGCAGGGATTGCGGGGTCGAACGAACCAAGCGGAGATTCCGGTATCCAGCAAACCGCGCGAGTATAAGCAGGCGCGAGCCGGTATGCGGTAAGTGCGGCTTAACGCGGCGTTGGAGGGCTCAGATCGTTGCCAGCAGAGGCGGCGGAAACTGCACGTGAAAGCCGCTCGCGGCGAGATTGCGGATCACCACCCCGACGTCTTCGCGCGCGAGCTGTCGCTCCGGTGAAAGCTGCAGTTCGATCACGAAATGCAATTGCCCCAGAGGTTCGGCGACAGACGCTGGCAGCAGCCCGAACGCATCGCGCTCCCGGAGGTAGAGATAGGTATCCGACTTGCGCAGACTCTTGTAGACGAAACACGGAATCATGGCGCCCCCTGAGGCGAAACTTCGACAGTCCGATGGTACTGCCGCGCGGATGATTTGAAACCGCGCGACCGGATTCCTACTGCGGCAACAGTGAAATATCGGCGACGTGCAGGAACAGACCGCGCAAACCGGCGAGCAAGGCCAAGCGGTTGCGACGCTTATCCGGATCGTCGGCCATCACCATGACGCCGTCGAAAAATGCGTCGACCGGTGCACGCAGCGTTGCAAGACGTTGCAGCAATTCGACATAGCGCGAGCCGGCAATCAGCGCCGCGGCGTCATCCCGCGCCGTTTCCAGTGCGGCATGCAACTGCACTTCCGCACCGGCGTCGAGCAATTCGCGCTGCACGTCTGCGACAGTTTCAACGCCCGCCTGGCGCAAAATATTACCGATGCGCTTATTGGCCGCGGCGAGCGCGGACGATTCCGGCAATTTGGCAAATTCCACAACGGCGCGCAGCCGCGCGTCGAAGTCGGTCAGGGATGTCGGCGTGAGAACGCGCACGGATTCGAAGGCCTCCGTCGCAATGCCTTGCTCGAGGTAATAGCCGCGCAGGCGATCGAAGATGAAATCGCGCAATTCCGCAGCGAGTTCCCCGCGCCGGCTGCCGATATCGATGGCCGCGCTTTTTCCATTCTTGCCCTTGTCGCCACCGGTCCCGAATGCGCTGTCGGGCAGTTGCGCGAGCGCTTCTGCCAGATGCGCCGGCAGATCGATATCGATGCGGCCTTCGATCAGCGTGCGTGCCAGGCCCAGGGCAGCGCGGCGCAGCGCGAACGGATCCTTGTTGCCGGTTGGCTTCATGCCGACCGCGAATATGCCGGCCAGTGTGTCCAGCCGTTCGGCGATTGCCAGCACCTGTCCGAGCTTTCCGGCGGCGACGGCGTCGCCCGCGAATCGCGGTGCGTAAAACTCATCCAGCGCCTGTGCCACATCAGCGGGCTCGCCCTGGGCGTTCGCGTAATTGCGCCCCATCACGCCTTGCAATTCGGGGAATTCACCCACCATGCGGCTCAGCAGATCGCATTTGGACAGGGCCGCAGCGTGGGTTGCCAGCGCAGCGTCCGCGCCGACGCGGTTGGCGATCACCCGGGCGAGTTCTGCGACGCGTATGGTCTTGTCCCAGACTGAACCCAGCGACTGCTGATAGGTGACGCTCTTGAGCGCTTCCTGGTTTGCCGCCAGCGGTTTTTTCAGGTCTTCGGCGTAGAAAAAGCGCGCGTCCGCGAAACGCGGGCGGATCACGCGCTCGTAGCCTTTGCGAATTTCTGCAGGATTGGAACTTTCAATATTCGCGATGCCGACGAAATATTCGGTCAGCTTTTTCTCGGCGCCAAATACCGGAAAGAATTTCTGGTTCTGCTGCATGGTCTGCACCAGCGCCTGCTGCGGCACGCGCAGGAAGTCGACATCGAATCCACAGCAGATCGCCTGCGGCCATTCGACCAGGTTCTTCACTTCCAGCAGATTGTCTGCATCGATGTGCACGGTCAGATCATCGCGCCCGCTGTCCTTGCGCAGTTGAGCACCGGCTTGTGCAAGTTGCTGTTCGATGCGGCGCTGCCGCTCGGCGGGATCGGCGAGCACCTTCGCGCCGCGCAGCGCGTCCAGCCAGCTATCCGCGTCGACGACGTGCACGGGCTGCGGGTGATGAAAACGGTGGCCGCGAGACTGGCGACCGCTGCGTACTCCGAGCAATTCCACATCGATCACTCGATCGCCATGCAGGACAACCAGCCAATGCAGCGGGCGCACGAAGGCGTAGTCGTGATCGCCCCAGCGCATCGGCTTCGGGATCGGCAGCGCTTTCAGCGCCTCCGCGAGAATGTCCGGCAGGATGGTTGCGAGAGGTTGGCCCGGTTGGCGGGCGCGAAAAACAAACCAGGAGCCCTTGTCGGTTTCGAGTTTGTGCAATTGTTCGACGCTGCATCCGCACGAGGCGGCGAAGCCGAGCAGCGCTTTGCTCGGTTGCCCGCTGGCGTCGAGGCCGGCACTGAGCGCGGGTCCGCGGCGCTCGAGATTCTGCTCCGGTTGCTCCACCGGAACGGCCTGGATGTGCAGTGCGAGACGCCGCGGAGTGGCGAACACGCGGATGCGCTCCGCCCCGATGCCGATGCCGCGTTTGCTCAGGCCATCGCTGACGCCGCTGGCCAGGGCCGCGGCGAGCTCGTCGATGCTGCGCGTAGGGAGTTCTTCCGTGCCCAGTTCGATCAGCAGAGACTCAGACATGGGCCTTCTCCGCGCGCGCCTTCACGCCGGGAAAACCCAATTTCTCCCGTTGTGCAAAATAGGCCTCCGCAACCGCTCGGGACAAGGTTCTGACCCGTAGTATGTAGCGTTGCCGTTCGGTCACGCTGATCGCGCGACGCGCGTCCAGCAGATTGAAACTGTGCGAAGCCTTGCAGACCTGTTCGTAAGCCGGTAGCGGCAGTCCGGCAGCGACAAGCTTGGTTGCTTCGCCCTCGCAGACATCGAACCAGTGCAGTAGCTCGGCCACATTGGCGTGTTCGAAGTTGTAGGTCGACTGTTCCACTTCATTCTGGTGAAACACATCGCCGTAGGTCACCACGCCGTGCGGCGCGCGGGTCCAGACCAGATCGTAGACGTTGTCCACATTCTGCAAATACATCGCGAGACGTTCCAGACCATAGGTAATTTCACCGGTGACGGGCCGGCACTCCAGTCCGCCGGCTTGCTGGAAATAGGTGAACTGAGTCACTTCCATGCCATTCAGCCAGACTTCCCAGCCCAGTCCCCAGGCACCGAGGGTCGGTGACTCCCAATTGTCCTCGACGAAGCGCAGGTCGTGGACCAGCGGATCGATACCCAGGGCCTTGAGTGAACCTATGTATAAATCCAGAATATTGTCCGGATTCGGCTTGAGCACGACCTGGTACTGGTAGTAATGCTGCAGTCGGTTCGGATTGTCGCCATAGCGCCCATCGGCAGGGCGTCGCGACGGCTGTACATAGGCGGCCGCCCAGGGTTCCGGGCCCAGCGCACGCAGGAACGTCGCGGGGTGGAAAGTGCCGGCACCGACTTCGGTGTCAAACGGCTGCAGAAGGACGCAACCCTGCTCGGCCCAATAGCGGGACAGGGTCAGAATGATGTCCTGGAAGGTCGGCGCAGACATGCTGTGGCTCACGGATGGCTGGTGCAAAGCGCGCTAGTATAGCGAGGCACTCGCGTCGACACAGGATAGCCATGGCCACCGGTCCCTCCCGTCCCACCCTGGTCAAGCCCGAACCCGGTGCCACGCTCGGTTTGCACGGTCGACTCGAACTCGACGAAACACTGGCCGCGCTCGTCCACGATGGACTGCTCGACATCGAGGATGCGCGCAAGGTGCGCGCGGATTCGCGCAGCGGCAAGGACAAGCTGAGCCTGCACCCGCTCGTGCTGGTAGCGAATCTGAAACCGGTCGATCAGCGCAACCCGCCCAAGCCACTCAGTCTGGAAGTACTGACCCAGTGGCTCGCGGAGCGAGCGGGCCTGCCTTACATGCGGCTCGATCCGATGAAGATCGACGTGGCCGCGGTGACGCAAGTGATTTCGCACCAGTACGCGACGCGTTATCGCATCCTGCCGGTCGTGGTGGAACCGCACAAGGTCACACTCGCATCGGCCGAGCCGTTCGACACGCGCTGGGTGTCGGACCTTTCGCACATTCTGCGGCGCGAGATTGCCCGGGTAGTTGCCAGTCCGCTCGACGTCAACCGCTATCTCAATGAGTTCTTCGGCGTGCAGCGCTCGATCCAGCGCGCCAAGGATGCGAAAGCCGGTGACGGCTACGATCCATCCAAATTGCTGAATTTTGAACAATTGCTGGAGTTGGGAAAATCCGGCGATATCGGCGCCGACGATCGACACGTCGTGCATATCGTGGACTGGATGCTCCAGTATGCGTTCGACCAGCGCGCGTCGGACATCCATCTCGAACCACGACGGGACACTGGCAACATCCGTTTCCGGATTGATGGAAACCTGCACAAAGTGTTCGAGTTTCCACCGCCGGTGATGACGGCTGTGACTGCCCGAATCAAGATTCTCGGGCGCATGGATCTGGCGGAAAAGCGTCGGCCGCAGGATGGTCGCATCAAGACGCGATCGCCGGGCGGGCGGGAAATCGAACTGCGCCTGTCGACGATGCCGACCGCGTTTGGCGAGAAGATCGTCATGCGTATTTTTGACCCGGACATTGTGGTCAAGGAGTTTCGCCAGATCGGCTTTTCGATGGACGAGGAGAATCTGTGGCGCACGATGGTCGAGCGCCCGCACGGTATCGTGCTGGTGACCGGCCCGACCGGCTCCGGCAAGACTACGACCCTCTATTCGACGCTGAAATTTCTGGCTACGCCCGATCTGAATGTGTGCACGGTCGAAGATCCGATCGAAATGGTCTCACCTGAATTCAACCAGATGCAGGTACAGACTTCGATCGATCTGGATTTCGCCGCGGGTGTGCGCACGCTGATGCGCCAGGACCCGGACATCATCATGGTTGGCGAAATCCGCGACCTGGAAACCGCGCAGATGGCGGTACAGGCGTCACTGACGGGGCATTTGGTGCTTTCTACACTGCACACGAACGATGCGCCGACTGCCGTCACGCGCTTGCTCGACCTGGGCGTGCCGCACTACTTGATTCAGTCCACGTTGACTGGCGTGGTGGCGCAGCGTCTGGTGCGCACTTTGTGTCCACATTGCAAGGTGCCGCTCGCGGTCGAGCCGCGCGCGTGGGACGCCCTGACGCATCGCTGGAATCTCAAGTTGCCGGAACGGACGCAGGGTCCGACGGGGTGCCTGGAATGTCGCAACACGGGCTATCTCGGACGTACCGGTATCTACGAAATGATGCGCATCTCGTCAAAATTGCGCCAGATGATTCTGGCCGACACCGACCTGACCCGATTTGGCGAGGCGGCGCTGGCCGAAGGAATGCGCCCTCTGCGCATATCCGCCGCAGCCCATGTGGCGCGCGGTGTGACGACCATCGCGGAAGTCATGACGGTACTGCCGCCGGTCGAATAGCGCTGGCAGGCGAGGTAGCGGCATCGCGAACCTCCTGTTCCGGGCGCGTTGCGCGTTTCCTGCAGAGTTTGCCTATTCCACAAACACAAACGCCGCGCAGTTGCGCGGCGTTGCGTTGTACAGCTCCCCGGCCACCCGAAGGGGCCAGCAAACACTTACTTGCGCTTCGCGCCTTTCTTCACCGAAGCCAGCGGATCCGGCAGCTTGAGGCCGCCCAGATAGTCGTTGATCGCTTCGTTGGTGACGTCATACAGCGGGCGGCCCATGACGGCTGCGGCAGCCTTCAGGCTGTCGCGCATCTTCTTGGAAACGCGCAGGCTGGCGTCGCGGGTATCGTCTTCAATTTTCTTCGTGGCCATGACTAGCTCCTCATGTGGACAATGCGTTGCGGGGTAATGCGCAACTAGTATACACGGTCACTTGCCGCATAGTGTCAAATTGTGAGACGAACTTGTAACGAATTGTAAATACTCGCACCGCGAGACTGCGCTATCGGATCAACCTCGAAAGGTGGCGAAAGCGAATACGGGAACAATTGCCTTCCGTTGCGTTGCAACAAAGCGCGAAATGTGCATTTCGTGCGGTGGTGCTCAGTTACGACCGATTTCGTCCGTCGTGGAAGGCTTGGCCAACGTCTTGGCGGCGATCACGCCGACCTCGTAGAGCAGGCACATCGGTATCGCGAGCATCACCTGCGAGATGACATCGGGAGGGGTCAGGATCGCAGCGACCACGAATGCTCCGACAACGACGTAGCCCCGGCTGGCGGTCAGCTGCGCGGTGGTCACCCAACCCAGTGCGACCAGGATCACCACGGCAACCGGCACTTCGAAACAGGCGCCGAAGGCCAGGAAAATGACCAGAACGAAATCGAGGTAGTGGCTGATGTCGGTCATCATCGTCACGCCTTCCGGAGTGACCTTGGCCAGGAAGGCGAACACCATCGGCAGAACCAGGAAATACGCAAAGGCGCAGCCGGCATAGAACAGCACTACGCTGGAAACCAGCAGGGGCGTCGCGAGACGCTTTTCGTTGCGGTACAGCCCCGGCGCTACAAACGCCCAGATCTGATACAGCACGACAGGCATCGCGATGACCACCGCGGTGAAAAAAGCCAGTTTTAGCGGAGTGAAAAACGGCGAAGCGACTTCGATCGCGACCAATTGCCCGCCTTTGGGCAGGTGGGAGATCAGCGGTTGCGCCAGCCACGCATACAGGCGATTGGCGATCGGCAGCAAGGCGACCAGCACCACACCCACCGCGAGGATCGCCTTCAGCAGGCGTTCGCGCAGTTCAATCAGATGCGAAAAGAACGACGACTCGGCGTCAGAATCGGCTTCAGGCGCGCTCATCGAAACTCTTGGCGACGTCGTCGCGCGTGGATTTCAGGTCTTCGGCCGCTGCGCGAAGGGCTGGACCGGGATCGACCGCGGCAGCGGTCTCGCGCATGTTGCGCTTGAGTTCCTCGGCGGCCAGTTCCCGTTCCACCTCGGCACGCACATTCGACCAACTTGCGCGCGCGCGCCGCAGCAGTGCACCCACCGTGCGCGCTGCACCGGGCAGACGCTCAGGGCCCAGCACGATCAGCGCAACCACGCCAATCAGCAGAATTTCGCTGAAGCCGACATCAAACATACCGAAGCGCCTATTCGGCCGGTTCGCGCCGCGTTTCCGCCGCGACCTTATCCGTCGATGACGCCGGCGGGTCGGCCTTCAACTGCGCGTTGGCCTCGTCGCCGTTCAAGCCTTTCTTGAAGTCGCGCATTGCCGCGCCCAAGTCGCCGCCCATGCTGCGCAGGCGCTTGGTGCCGAAAATCACGACCACAATGATCAGCACAATCAGCCAATGCCAAATACTTAAGCTGCCCATCCCACCAACTCCCGAGTCGTTAGATCGTTGCACACACAAGTTTGACCGGTCCTGCGCTCGCGCGGCAGTGCTATTGGTCAGACTTGCGTGTCGCAGTGTACTCCTCCAGGCGATCGCGGAAATCGACCACGGCCTCCGGCGCGGCGCTGACACCGCCTTCAAAGATTCGGCGTGGCGTGACGCCATTGCCGAAGATCGCCTGATTCGCATCATTGTCGATCGACAGGACGGAACCGTCCAGGGCGACGCCGGCGAACAGGCCACGCGCCCGGGAATAGGAATAGATCTCCGCCTTGAGTTGCGCGTCAGTCGAAGCCTGCGCAGTGCGGCCGACCGGCCCCGCAGCGACGGAAGCATCCGCGCCCAATGTGAACTTGCCATGCACGATGGAGTCGACGCCGCGCGCGCTGCGGAATACCAGCACCACATCGGTCGACTGCACGCCGGCCTGGAAACCGATGCTGCCGCCATTGAGTGTCACGAAACTCGGATTCGACCAACTGCCGTCCGGCGACTTGACCACAATGAGCCCTTTGCCGTGACGTCCACCGATCACGAGGCCCGCCTTGATCACATCGGGAATCACCGCAATTGCATGCGCTTCCTGCAGCATGTTGGTCGGAATGCGACGGTCCGGCGCCTGCATGATTTCGTCGAGGACACGGCTGGCTTCGCGCGCGCGCTTGAGTTCGGATTCACCAGCGTGAGCCATATTTGCAAAAAGCAAAATAGCCAAAATCGTCATGCTCTTGAGACGCTCGATCACCGGTTGACCTCTTGGCAGTGATAGCTGGAACGCGATCCTGACCGGTCGCGACGCAACCTGCGCTTAACGATGCGACCGATGCCAGTGTGGGATTGGGCGCAGAAAACCGCCCGACGGTCAGGCGGGACGCCTGCAACCACGATATGCAAGGCCGGCGAGCAACGAGGCCAGCAGGGTCTGAAACCACATCGACAGGGCCGGTATCTCGGCCGAGGTCTGGCCGCCGGTAGGCGGCGGTGCAACCGGAGGAATGATGGCGAGACCGCCGATGATCGTGCGCCGAAGTTCGTTCGGGCCGGTCACCGTGCCGAGCAACTGGATGGCGCCGGAGTCCGCGTCGACCTGCGCGAGGTCGCTCCAGGTTGGAATCGGGTCACTGTCGTGCTGGGTCGGAATGTAGTTGATCGCCGCCCAGAGTTTCTTGTCTTCGTCGAATGCGATGCTGATCGATGCCGCATACGGAATGGTTGCGTTGAAGCGCGCGATCAACTGCGTCGCGCCACTCGCCGTGTCGATGCGATAGAGACCCTCGTCACCTTGGCTGCCGGCACCGAACAGGTCGTTGCCGCGCGCGGCGAGGCCGCTGATCTTGCCATTCAGCGTGCCGACCAGTGTGGCCGCTCCGGTACTCGGGTTGATCTGCCAGAATTTGCCCACCAACGCAGAACTGAGCCACATGCGCCCGTCCGCGGTAATTGCGAAGCCGGGGTCCAGATTGTTGAACTGGCCGGTGCCACTGAGCCCCAGCCCGCCGACCATGGTCGCCGCGCCGGTCGTCGGATTGATCCGGACCAGTGACTTCAGGTTGTCCGAGATCCCATACAGCGTCCCATCGGGAGCGTAGGCCATCCCTTCGATGGCGATAAACTGGTTGCCGAAACTGCCCGTTTCACCGAGGCGGACCGCTTTGTGGGTGGCCAAATCCACGCTGTAGATACTGTCGAACACCGCAGCGCGCGCAGAAACTCCCGCCTGCACCGCATTGGCGGTCAACAGGGACAAGAGTGCCGCGGCGGCGATTCGTGCTCGCAGGCTCATCGTTCGCGATCTTTTGTTATTGTTTCTAGTAATCGTCAACCGCATCGGGCGTGAATGCGGCCTTCCGAGTCTATCAGTTTTTCAATGCGCCACAAGACGTTAGGGGGCGGCCTGCGCAGCGGCTACGATCCACCCAATTTCTTGTGTGACGCAGTCGCTTGAGGCGCAATATTTTGGGAAAATCAATGCCTAAGGGCTACCACGGCCTGAGCAACGTTGACCACGCCGCGCAGGGGCGCGCGGCGGTCGTCGTGGTCAATCTCGGCACTCCGGACGCGCCCAGCACCGCCGCGGTACGCCGCTACCTGGATCAGTTCCTGTCCGATCCGCGCGTCATCGAGCAGCCGCGCTGGCTGTGGTGGCTGATCCTGCACGGCATCATCCTGCGTCTGCGCCCGGCCCGTTCGGCCCGCGCTTACGCGCGCATCTGGACCAGCGAAGGTTCGCCTTTGCTGGTTCACAGCCGCGCGCTCGCCGCCGCGATGAATGCCCGCCTGCGCGGCCAACGCGCGGGTCCCGTGACCGTCGAATTGGCCATGTGCTACGGCAATCCGGGGCTTCCCGAGGTACTCCTGCGCCTGCACGATTCAGGCGTTCGCCGTCTGTTAATTTTGCCGCTATATCCACAATATTCCGCGACGTCGACCGGTGCGGTGATCGATGCCGTGGCCGACGTCATGAAAACCCTGCGCTGGCCGCCGGAATTGCGCATCGTCAACAGCTATCACGATGATGCCGCCTACATCGAAGCGCTGGCGCAAAGCGTCGAAGCGCATTGGCGCAGCCACCCGCGCGCGCAACATCTGCTGCTATCGTTCCACGGCATACCGCAGCGCTACTTTGCGGCGGGCGATCCGTACTTCTGCCATTGTCAGGGCACCGCGCGACGTCTCGCGGAACGCCTGCAACTGAAACCCGATGAGATCGGCGTGAGCTTCCAGTCGCGCGTGGGCCGGGAAGCCTGGCTGCAACCGTATACCGATGCCACGCTCGCCGCCCTGCCTGGAAGAGGCGTGGCCTCGGTACAGGTACTGTGTCCCGGATTTGTCGTGGACTGCCTCGAAACCCTCGAGGAGATAGCCTTGGAAAACCGCGACGTTTTTCTCCACGCCGGTGGCGATCGCTACGAGTACATTCCTGCGCTGAATGCACAAGACACGCATGTGAACATGTTGACGGATCTCGTCCTGCGGCACACGCAGGGATGGCCCGAATTTTCCGAACATTGGTCGGACGCGAGCGCGGAAACCGCTCGCGCGGCGCCGCTCGCCCACTACGAGCGGATCAAGCACGATGCGTGAAATCAGCCTGCAATTGCCGCACCTGCGCCTGGCCGGGCAGGCCTGGGGAGAGGCTCGCCTGCCGCCCCTGCTGGCAATCCACGGATGGCTGGACAACGCCGCCTCGTTCGACCAGCTCGCGCCGCTGTTGAGTTCACGATTCCACATTGTGGCGATCGATTTGCCGGGACATGGACGATCCGAACCACGCGCGGCCGGCAGCTGGTATCCCTTCATCGACTGGCCCGATGACGTGTATGGCGCGATGCGTGCCCTCGGCTGGGAGCGCTGCACCTTGCTCGGTCACTCGCTGGGTGGCGCAATCGCCAGTGTGTACGCCGCTGCGCATCCGCAACAGGTGGAACGCCTGCTGTTGATCGAATCGCTGGGTCCCCTGACCCAGTCCGCGGAGTCTGCCCTGCAGCAATTGCGGCGCGGCTACGCGCAACGCGCAGCGTACGCTGCGAAGTCACTGCGCGTATTCGATACGCTGGAAGTCGCGGTCGATGCGCGCCGTGTCGCCAACGACCTTGATGAGCCGGCCGCCCGCGCGCTGGTTGAGCGCGGTCTGCGTCAGGTCGACGGAGGATGGAGCTGGTCCACCGATCCGCGCCTGACCGTCGCGACACCGATCCGCCACACCGAGGCGCAACTTCAGGCGCTGCTCGCCGGTGTCGAAGCGCCAACTTTGGCCATTCTGGCCGATCCGCCCACATCTTATTTGCCGACCGCCATGATGGATGGGCGGGCCGCCTGTATCCCCGACGTGCGCGTCCTGCGAATGACCGGCAATCACCATCTGCACACGGCGCACGCGCAGCCTCTGGCGGAGGCCATTCTGCAGTTCTGTGGCAATGGTTAGAATGCTACAAAGCGATATCAGCTTTCGATCAGGCGATTCAGCTCAGCCTTGAGTGCATGACCTTTCTCCCGCAGCCAGTCACGCTGATCCTTCCATTCCGGATGTATCGATCCGACCAGCGCCCAGTAGCGCGGCGAATGGTTGCGGATTTTCAGATGGCAGAGTTCGTGGATGACCACGTACTTGAGCGCGGCCGGTGGCGCCAGGGCCAGGGCCAGGTCCAGCGTCATGCAGTCGCGCGTATCCAGACTGCCCCACAGACTCTTCAGCGGTCGCACGCGCACCGCGACCGGCGAGGCGTTCAATTCACTGGTATAGCGGGCCAGCAGACGGGAAACGTCACGGCGGATCTGTGCTTCGAGAAACGAACGCAGCAACGCCCGCGCCGCGGGTAGCGCCCGCTGCGTGTGAGAATTGGGCAAGGTCAGAAGCAGCCGGTCGGCGTCGATCGAAATGGTGGGAAAGACGCCGTCGCGCCAGATCAGGCGCGTGGTTTCGCCGCGTAACGGTATCAAGGTGGGCGCACCGGGCTTCAGTGGCGGCGGTCCCGCGCTCGGCAACTGCAACTGGTCGAGTTTGCGCTCGAGCCAATCCGCATGTTTGCGCAGGAAGGCGAAGACCTGCGCCGGGTGCGTACCGTGCGGATACGACAGGCGCGCACCGCTCGACGTTACGGTCAGGCGCAGACGACGCGCACGCGGGTGTGCGTGCTTGAGGACCTTGATCGTCTCGCCATTCGGCGTCGACAGTTCCAGGTAATGGCCGTCGTCCGGCTGCATGCCCGATTCCTCGCCAGTCTGCCCCGGGATCGAAAATCCTATCGATCCTTCGGCCGCGGTAAACCAAACCACTCTTCCATTTTTGCAAGAAGTCGTTCGACTTCGAGGGTCATCAGCGCCATGCGGGAATCAAGCTCCGCAGCCGCCGATTCGTTCTGTGTCTCTCCCATCCCGTCCAGCACCTGATCGAGGAAACGCAGCTTGCGCACGACGAGATCCTCGCCGAGCACCAGGCTGATGCGGTCATCGAAGGTGAGGCCGAGCTGGAACACCTGCTTGCCCGTCTTGAGATGCTCTCGCACCTCATCGGTTTCAAGGTCCTGGCGACGACAACGCACGATCGCACCCGATTCGGCCGGGTCGCGCAGTTCGCATTCGTCGCCGAGAGTCAGGCCAGCCGGTAGCTTGCCATGGACAACCCAGTCCGTCATCAGGCTGCGCGGCGATTCCTCCGGGGCCATCGGCGTCGCCGGAAAACTGCCGGCGGCCTCGCGCAACTGGGAAAGCGCCTCCTCGGCTGACTTGCGACTCGATGTGTCGACGACCAGCCATCCGTTCTTGGCGTCGATATAGGCGTTCAGGCGGTAAGGACGCACGAAGGCGCGCGGCATCAGGTCGGTCAGGACTTCGTCCTTGACCCGCTTGCGCTCCCGCGCACCGATCCTCCTATCCTCTTTTTCGGTGATCTTCTGCAAACGTGCAGCCAATTCCTCATTAACGACCGAGCTCGGCAGCAATTTGTCTTCGCCACCCAGGGTCACCAGCGCGTAATTGCCCTGCCGATGCACGAGCATTTCCTCATTGCGGCCGTGCGGAGACACAAACCCCCGCGTGGACAGCTCCATCGGGCCACACGGCCGCAGTCGCTGCTTGTCGAGGTCGCCCTCGAGTTCCTGCAGCGATTCAGCCACCGATTCAGAAAAGCGAAACAAACTCAAATTGCGAAACCACATGGCCAATATCCGTTGGGCGGGTCTCGGACCCACCAGCAAAGTTTCAGGAGTGAACAAACTCGGGCGTTGCACGTGCGGACCGACAATCCGCGCCGTCTGTCGCGCAGTCTGCGATCAGTCGTCCGGTGCCGTCGTCGCCGTCTCGCCGTCGCCGCGCAGCCAGTCTGCGTGGCTAAGGTGCGCCTCGGTACGGGCACCGAGCCCGGCGAAGTCGAACAGTGAGGGGTCCGCCAATTGCGAGGGTGCAACGTTACCGATCGCGCGAAAAATATTTTCGATGCGGCCGGGATGTCTACTTTCCCATTCTGACAGCATCGCCTTGATCGCTTTGCGTTGCAGGTTTTCCTGCGAGCCGCACAGGTTGCACGGCATGATCGGAAATCCGCGCAGGTTCGCGTATTCGGCGATGTCCTCTTCGCGACAATAGGCCAGCGGCCGGATCACCACATTGCGCCCGTCGTCGGACCTCAGCTTGGGCGGCATTGCCTTTAGTTTGGCCTGGTGAAACAGGTTGAGAAACAGCGTTTCGACGATATCGTCGCGGTGATGTCCGAGTGCGATTTTTGTATACCCTTGTGCATGTGCGTGGTCGTATAAATTGCCGCGCCGCAGTCGGGAACAGAGGCTGCACAGGGTGCGCCCTTCGGGAATCACACGCTTGACGACGCTGTAGGTGTCCTGTTCGAGGATCGTGAACGGCATGTCGATCGAGGCCAGGTAGGTCGGCAGGATTTGCGGGTCGTAACCCGGCTGTTTCTGGTCCAGGTGAACGGCTTGCAGCGAAAACTCTACCGGCGCCTTCGCCTGCAGCTGACGCAGAAGATCCAGCAAAGTGTACGAATCCTTGCCGCCGGAAAGGCAGACCATGATGCGGTCGCCGTGCTCGATCAGATGGTAGTCGGCGATCGCCTGACCGACCTGGCGGCGCAAGCGCTTGGCCAGCTTGTTGGCGTCGACGGTAGAGCGGCGCAGGGCGGCTGTCATGATTGCAGGGCGGACGTGGGACTGATCATTGTAGCAGCGCCTTCGCCCGGACTCCTGCACCGTCGTCCCGCGCTACACTCGAGCCTTGTCCCGCGATGGCCGCCATGCAGAATCCGGATCCCGCCGAAATCACCCGTCAACTGGTCGAGCTGCGCATTGAACATCGGGATCTCGATGCCGCGATTGCCCGCTTGCCGGTCGAAAATCTCAACGACGAACTCGCGCTCAAGCGTTTGAAAAAACGCAAGCTTCGGCTAAAAGACATGATCACGTACCTGGAAAACCAGCTGATTCCCGACGAGCCGGCCTAGACGATCCTTGCGGGATTCGCCTCAGGCAGCTTTGTCTTCCACCGCGACCGGTCCCGTGGTCGGCGCTTTGTCGCCCGTCAGCTTGAGAATGCCGTGGCGGATCTCCCGGCTCAGGATGACCTTGGCATCCTTCGCCACCTCGGCGAGCGCCGCTGCGAAGTCGAGTTTTCCCGCATCGTCGGTCCACACGACGCGTCGCTCGCGCAATTGCTGGATGAAGCCCTTGAACAGGCTCTTGTCGAAGAATTCGGGCGCGTTGAGTTCATGCAGCAAAGACAGCCGTTGCGCTGTCAGCGTGCACAGCGTTTCCAGCTCTCCCGCGCTGATGACGCGTGGACCGTGCTTCACCAGAACGGCAATCGCGATGTAGTAGCGTTCGAACGCTTGCAGTAGGCTATGACCCAGTGTGCGCAGCTGGAACGCCGCATCACCCTGGCCCGGTCCGCGATTCAGTACACGTCCCTCGGCGTCCGGCGCGAAAATGCCCCGGCGCAGAAAGAAATCGATGGTTTCCTGGACGCGAGTCGCAAAGCCCTCGTCGTCCCAGGGCAGGAACAGTTCCGACTGGATAAATGGATACACCATCCGCGACAGGCGCACCACCGAGGCTCGCGCCATGCGACGGTTGTTGAGGAAACAACAGGCAATCCACGCGGCAGCGGCGAACAGATGCAGCACGTTGTTGCGGAAATACGAGAGCAGCACCGCTTGCTTGCCTTCGCTCATCAGCACGTCGCCGAGGGGGTGGCGTTCACGGCGGATCCATTCCATCTTTTCACCGTACGCGATGATTTCGCGTGGCCCCAACTCGGTTACGGTAACGCGTTCTGCATATGGTAATTCTTGTAAAAGCGCTTTATACAGTTCGAGCTGGGTCAGCAGGTCGGTCTCGGCCATCGCGTGCTTCGGCGTGGCGAGCAGAGCGACGGCCAGCAGATTGATCGGATTCACATCTGCGGCCCGATTGATCTGCACCTGGATGCGATCGGCGAGTGCTTCGGTGGCCCGTGACAGCCATTCTGGCTTGTCCAGTCCGACATCCGCGCGCCATGTCGGAGCTACTCCGTCGAGCAGCTCGGTGAGGAACACCGGTTCGCCAAAATTCACCGCGACCCGCCCGTAGTGCTGGCGCAGGACCTTGACCGAACGCAGCAGACCGAACAGAGATTCCTTCTCCTTGGCCTGACCGGACAGCTCGCCGATGTACGACTTGCCCTCCATGAGCTTTTCATAGCCAATGTAGACCGGCTGGAACACGACCGGGCGGCGCGACTCGCGCAGGAATGCGCGCAGGGTCATGGCGAGCATTCCCGATTTGGGTTGCAGCAAGCGTCCGGTGCGCGAGCGACCCCCTTCAATGAAATATTCGAGCGACACCCCGCGGGCGAACAGCTGACTCACGTACTCGGTAAAGACGCCCGAATAGAGCGCATTCGACTTGAAACTGCGACGCAGGAAGAACGCGCCGCCGCGGCGCAATACCGGGCCGACGAAGGGTAGATTCAAGTTGACGCCTGCGGCGATATGCGGCGGAACAATTCCTTTCGTATACAACAGCCAGCTCAGCAGCAGATAGTCGATATGGCTGCGATGACACGGCACATAGATCACTTCGTGACCCGGCGCGACCGCGCGCAGGCTGTCGAAATGGTGGGTGCGCACGCCCTCGTACAACTTGTTCCAGAAGCTGGTCAGCAGGAACGACAGCGAGCGCACGACCGGATGGGAATAATCCGCCGCAATCTCCAGCGCGTAGTCGCGCGCGCGCTTGATGGCCTGCTCACGGGTGATCGCTTCCTTGATGCCGGTTGAAGCGATGATGTCGCGTACCGATTCGGCATTGACCACGGCGTCGACGACGGTGCGACTGTGCGAAAGGTCGGGGCCGATGACGGCGGCACGGATGCGCCTGAAATGCGCGCGCAACACGCGGGCGATCTTGCGCACCGTACGTTCGTTGCGCTGGCCCTGTTCTTCCCCCAGAACGGTGCGCAAGGAAACCGGTGTGGAAAATTGCACATGGGTATCACGGCCATTCAGCAGCAGCGCGAGCATGCGTCGGAAGCGCCCGACGACGACCCAGTTTTCCGAAAACAGCACGCTGAACCAGCCCGACTGGCGATTCGGTGCGCGTCCTACAAAAATGGACACGGGGACTAATTGCACATCCTGGTCGGGAGCCAGTTCCAGCTGATTGACCAATTGTGCGAGCGCGGCGGTCGGCGCGCGCCGACGCGCGGCGGTCAGGAAAAGGCTGTTGCGCAACGAGACAGCAAAATAACTGCGTTTGCGCCTGATCGGGTCACGCATCGCTACCAGGGCCGACGGCATGCCGGCTTCGCGGCAGGCCTGTTCGAGGATCAGCGCGTCCGACAGGCCGTAGCGCTCGATGACATAGCACACGGGAACGCCCGGGATCAGCAGGCTCGCGCTTTCGCTGGGGTCGCGCTTGATGCGCACCCAGGATCGCAGCACGCGCCCGAACAAACGCAGACGCCAGGGGACTCGCGCGCTGTCGGCGCGTTCTGATTCGGTGATGGCTTCCATGCGCTGATTGTAACCGTCAAAAAAACGACGCCGCCCGGAGGCGGCGTCGATTACGTTAGGCGAGCGTTAAATTCGCCAAATTATTTTCAGCCCTTGGTGGCTGGTGCCTGCGGATCGGCAGCTGCCGGTGCCGGCGTGGCCGGTGCAGCGGCGTCCGCTGCATTCTTCTTCTTCAGCGCTTCAAGGGTCTGCTTGCCGTACCAGCGATCATCAACCTTCACCAGTTCGCTTTCCGCGCTGAGCGGGGTGTTGAACAAGGTGTATTCGATTTTGACTTTGGCGTTGGTGCCATCGTTCGAAACCGAGGTGGCCTTGACCGAATCCAGCGTCTGGTCGATCGAGAAACCATAGATGTTCAAGACGTCCTTGAGGCCGAGGAACACGAGGCCGGCTTTCTGCATCGCCTGCTCGTAGTTCAAGGCGCGGGCTTCGTCGATCGTCTTGAGGTTGATTTTGCGCGCGGTGTCGCAGACCGTCTTGATGGCTTTCTGTGCCAGCGCGGGGTCGGTGAACTTGGCCGTGGTGACCCAGTTGCCGAACGCGTCGACGGCCTGGGTGGCCTGCGTCTTCTGTGCGTCGTTGAGTTCCTGATTCTGCTGAATCGCGCTCTGCACGAAGCCCTTGCCCATCGCGACCATCATCGGCATCTGTTGCGCCATCTGCGCATCCATCTGCTTGAGCTGCGGTTCCAGCTCGGTCCAGAGTTTGGCTTCGGCGTCCGGCGCGGTCAGCTTGGTCATGTTCTCGACGAACTTGGCGCGGTCTTCTTCGGTGACCGGCTCCTTGTTCACGTCAGTCGCCCACTCGGTCTTGAGCTTGGTGTACTCGCCCGCCGGCAGGACGCCCTGGATCAGCGCATCGATATTGCCCGCCTTGAGGTTCTGGACGGCCGTGGTGACGGAGCCTTCCGGCGAAGCCGGCGCCTTGACGGCAGCAGGAGCAACGGCGGCCGTGGTGGCATCGTCCTTGTTGCAACCGGTAATGGCGAGCGCGAGGCTCGCCGCGAGGGCGAGACGGGTGAACATTGTGGACATGGTATTTCCCCAGGGGTGATATGAAAAACAGCGCGACACTCTAGCCCAAATGCTCAGCAGCGTGCCAGCCGAACACCTGAACAGGTCTTTCCGCCGCTTGCCGTCGGAACCGGAAGGCTCATTTCAGGCGCAGAGCCGCCCGTTTGGCGGCGCGGGCGTCCGTTTTCAGCGATGGATCGATCGGAAACTTGGTCAAGGCGGACTCCCAGGAGCCGTAGCTCGGATTCGGCAGCATGAACCAGCGCCGTCCCAGCCACGCCTGATACGGCGCCAGAAGGGCTTCACGCGCCGTTACATCCGTGCCGACGCCGTCGATGAAGTCGCCAAGGTTGTCGCCGATCAGCATCACGACCCGATAGCGCTGCGCGATCAGGCGTCGCCGGCATCCTTTGTCGCTGCCTTTTGCAATGCAATCCGGCGTTGCGGCGCCGAGCAGCAGGACGCTGTCATCGACCAGCGGAAAACCCTGGCTGGCCAGATTTTCCGAGGTTGCCGCAAGGTCTTTGAGGTCACGATTGGAGATGTATATCATGGTAATACCGTGCGCCGCGGCGAACTCGGCAAACTCCTTCGCGCCGGGCAGCGCTCGCGCCGCCTTTTCCGCGACCCATGTGGCCCAGCCCTGGCTGTCGAATCCGTAGCTGCCGGCCATGATCTGTCGCGCCAGATAGGGCGAATTGTCCAGCATCGTCTCATCGATATCGACGATCACCGCGGTAGGAAGCTTTCCAGAATCGGTCTGTGCTTCGCCCTGCGCGAGAGCCTGCCAGCCTGGATCAGCCAGCGCCGCGGGCAACTGCTCCTGGGCAGCGTGGAAAAGTCCCTGCATCAGGGCCCGGTATTCGATCGCGGACTGCATCCACAAGGTCGCATCAAGTTTGTCATGCGCCGGCAGTGTCGACGCTGCGGAAGCAGGCGCCAGGGCAGCCGAAGTGGCGCTGGTCGCAGTCGGCTTGGGTTTCTGCACGGGAGCGCTGGCGCAACTGGCGAGAGCCATGCTGGAACAAATCAACAAAATAACAATACGCATTGCTCGATTCCGGCGGATGGTGACGGCGAAGTTTACCCTTGCACCGAAGCCCCGCAAGACCTCAGTCAGCGAGGAGGTTGGCGAGGCGCGCAAGGTGCGAGGTTGCCACGTCGCGTTTGACCTCCGCATCCTGCTGCGCATCGCGTCCGTCCCAGTGCAGATCCTCGGCGGGCAGCTCCGCAAGAAACCGGCTCGGCTTGTTCAGCAGCACTTCGCCGAACCGCCGTGAACGCGCGGAATACGACAGGCACAAGCGCTCCTTGGCGCGCGTGATGCCGACATACATCAGTCGGCGCTCCTCATCGAGGCGACCTTCCTCGATGCTGCCCTCATGCGGCAGTTGGCCGTCCTCGACGCCGACGATGAAAACGTAGCGGAACTCCAGTCCTTTGGCACCATGCAGCGTCATCAGGCGCACCGAATTGCCGGGATCATCGCGATCCGAATGCGTCAGCAACGCAAGCTGCGCGGCGAGGTCGCCGGCACTACCGCCGGATTTCTGCATCGCGCGAAACCAGTCGGCGAGTTCGCCGAGGTTTTCCAGGCGCCGCGCGCGCGCGGCCTGATCCTTCACTTGCTCACCGAGATGTTCGGCGTAGCGCGTACGCCGGATGAGTTCTTCGACCAGCTCGGCCGCGCTGATCGAATTCGCACGCTGGGCCAGATCCTGGATCAGGTCGATGAACCCCGCCAGCGACGACGCTGCGCGCGCAGCGAGCTGCTTGAGCACGGCATCGCTGCCCGCTGCGTGGAACAGCGAAGCGCCGCGGGTCTGCGCGATCGTGCCGAGCTTTTCCAGCGTCGTCGCGCCGACAT
>JBDTLV010000009.1:0-78018 GCA_039934615.1 Tahibacter sp. | reverse complement strand
ACTCTGTGACGCGCCGCTGCACTCATGCGTCGCATTTCCGAGAGCCTCCGGGGCATCGTTGATTCGATGCGGCGCATCTCCGACATCATGCGGACTAGCTACGCAGATGCGACCGTGTGTCGCTGATGTGCTCCGCAGCCATTCCCGCGTGCAGCACAGCATATCCGGGTGAGGTTGGCGCAGACCGGCAATTGCACGGTGGATATCGGGTAGGCGTCGGGTGGTTCGGGAAATGCGTGGCTGGCTCACCGATGTGCGTCAGGTCGTATCGGAGAGTGCTGGGTGGTTTCGGGAAATGCGTGCGGTGGTATCGCGACGTCGTGGCATGGTTTCCGATATGCGCAGGGTGGTATCGGAGAATTGCGGATGAGTTTCCGATGTGCGTGTGTGGATATCGGAACTGAGCCGGCGCCGTTCAGAGCTGCGATCGCGCATATCAGATCTGTGCGAGCGCCGTGGTGAACGGGGCGGGGTGACGGGACGAGAGCATCGGGAATGTGCTTTGGGGGCAGCGTTTTGGGAGAATTTCTTAAACCAGCGAGGTAGCTGGTTCGTCGTGATGGGACCAGGAATGTGGGAAAGATCCGCGAGGGCGCAGGCCGAGGCCGGCAGCGATGCGTCAGAGGCGGTTTCAGGCCAACGCCGGCGGCGATTGCCTTCGATGTTTGGTCCGTCGACTGGCCCTGCGTGACCGTGCTCGCGCCCGTAAATGAAGCCTACGACGCCTTGATGCTTTCCCAGTCGATCTCGAATCGAGCGAGATACTTTCGCAGGCGGTCCGCGTCGTTGGTGCTGGCGCGCTGGGTGCGTGAGACGGCGAACAGTTCGCGGCCGGCTTCGGACAGCGATCGGGTGCGGCGGCATACGGCGAGTACATCTTCCAGTTGTACACGATCGAAGCGGTCGAGCGTCGCGGCGCGTTCACCGAGCAGGCTCGCGAGTTGCTCGCTCTGCGGTGTGCCGGCGCGACTCCATCGCACTCGCAGGCGTGCGATCTCGTCGTCGACGAGTTCTTTCTGGATGCGTCCGCCGACGGCTAGGGTCGCCATGCGCAGCACCGCGGCGCCAAGGTCGCGGAAGTTGCCGGTCCACAATGCATCACTCGCGACGGCGAACTTCAGAAAAGCTTCACGCGCTTCGCGATTGAAGGTGACGCGCTCGTTGGTTTGTTTGGCGTGGCGTTCGAGTTCGAAATCCAGATTCGGCTCGATGTCTTCGAGGCGTTCGGCCAGACCCGGTAGTCGATACGTCCATACGTCGAGTCGCGCGAGCAGGTCGTCACGGAAGCGACCCTGTTCGACGCTGAGCTGCAGGTCGCGATTGGTGCCGGCGATCAGCTGGAAATCGCTCTCGACGACTTTGTCGGAACCCGCGGGCAGGAAGCGTTTTTCTTCGAGAGCGCGCAGCAACATCGCTTGCTCGTCCTGGCCGAGTTCGCCGATTTCATCGAGAAACAGCAGGCCTTGATGCGCTGAGCGCAGCAGACCCGGACGGTCGGTGTTCGCGCCGGTGTAGGCGCCGCGCACGTGGCCGAACAAGGTGCTCATCGCGCCATCGCCGCGCAGCGTAGCGCAGTTGATCTCGACAAACTTGCCGGCGAGCTGGTGCTTCTGTTTTTTCAGATCGAACACGCGTCGCGCGAGTTGACTCTTGCCGGCGCCGGTCGGGCCCATCAGCAGGATCGGCGATTTGGAGCGCGTCGCGACGACCTCGATCTGCTCGATCATGCGGTTGAACGCCGCGTTGCGCGTGGCGATTCCACTTTTCAGCAAATTGCGGTCTTCCAGTGTTTCCTGCTGAAAACGCTGTGCGATGCGGTCGTAGCGCGACAGGTCCAGATCGATGATGGAGAAGCTGCCCGGCGCGCTCGCCAGTTGTTTGCGCGGCGGCGAACTCTGTAGCAGCCGACCGGGGAAGTGCCGACTCTCGGCGAGCAGGAACCAGCAGATCTGGGCGACGTGCGAGCCGGTCGTGATGTGGACGTAGTAGTCCTCTTCCTCGGGTTTGAACACATAGCCGCGCACGAAGTCATGCAGTGTGCCGTACACGGTTTCGAAATCCCAGGGATCGGCCAGGTGCACGTCGTGCGTGTGGATCGCGGTCTCGGGCGAAATCTGCGCGAGGTCGGCGATGACCGCGTCGGTCAGCTTGCCGAAATGACGTCGATCGGCGAGCAGGTCCAGGCGGTCGAGTACGAAGTCCTCGTGCATGCCGAGCGAGATGGTCGGGCGCCATTTTTCCCAACGACCCGGACCCGCGCCCGAATCGAGCTGGGTGCCGAGCATGCCGATGACGACCTGACGTTTGATACTAGCCACCGATATAAGAAACGCGCCGACAGTATAGATAATTATCAAACGACTCGGATAGAAATTTCGTCAAAGGCGAAATTAAATGAGTCTGATCAATAAGCTGTATGGAAATAGCGGGGTTGGCACCGCCTTTGCTCCACTCAGACCATCGAAAGGAGAGTGCGATGGCCAACTTCAAGATGTTCGAGTCGATCCGCGGCGCTTTGCTCAAGCCGGCGACGATGCGCAACGAAGCCGGTGGACTGGCTTACGTTCGCAGTCCCGACACGGCGCTGGCGCTGTACGCGGCGACGGGATGCCTGAATGGCACGTTCTACGCGGATGACGAGACGCAGTTGCAGCGGGTGCTGCAGCTGGCTGGTGAGGCCAGCGCGGAGTTCGTCGCGAAGACCGCGATCTACGCCCGGCAGAAGGCGCACATGAAAGACGTGCCGGCGTTGTTGCTGGCGACGCTGACGATGCGCAACGGCGATGCGCTGGAGCGCGCTTTCGCGAAGGTGATCGACAACGGCCGCATGCTGCGCAACTTTGTGCAGATTGTGCGAAGTGGTCGGATCGGGCGGAAGTCGCTGGGTTCGCAGCCGAAACGCTTGGTGCAGCGCTGGCTGGAGCAGGCTTCGGTTGACGCGATCATTGCCGCCGCGGTGGGGCAGGCGCCGTCGCTGGGCGACGTGATCAAGATGGTGCATCCGAAGCCGGTCGATGCGCAGCGCGCGGCGTTGTATGCCTGGGTGATCGACAAGCCGTACAGCGCCGACGCATTGCCGGCCAAGTTGCAGGCGTACGAGGCGTTCAAGCGGAACGTGGATCAGGAATTACCGGATCTGCCATTCCAGTATTTCTCGGCGCTCCAGCTGGATGCGGCACAGTGGAAAATGATCGCGGCGAATGCCTCGTGGCAGACCCTGCGGATGAACTTGAATGTGTTTGCGCGGCACGCTGTGTTCGAGGATGAGGAGCTGACAAAGGTCTTGGCTGCTCGCTTGTGCGACCCGCAGCGCATCGAACGGGCACGGGTGCTGCCGTATCAGTTGATGACGGCGTTCTTCGCGGTCGGCCCGAAAGTGCCGGAGTCGATCAAACAGGCCTTGCAGGACGCGATGGAAATCGCCACGCGTAACGTGCCGGTGTTGACGGGAAATGTCGTCGTCGCGGTCGATGTGTCGGGTTCGATGCGGAGTCCCGTGACGGGATTTCGCAAAGGCGCAACGAGCGTGGTGCGCTGTGTCGATGTGGCGGCGCTGATTGCCGTCAGTCTGCGGCGCGCGAATCCCGCGACGCAGGTGTTGCCGTTCGACACCTGCGTGCATGCAACGTCGTTGAAGCCGGATGCTTCGGTGATGGCGCAGGCGGCGGAGCTGGCAAACACCGGCGGTGGCGGGACCAGCGTCAGTGCGCCGCTCGCGGCGATCAATGCAGGAAAGCAGAAAGTGGATTTGTTGGTGGTCGTGTCGGACAACGCAAGCTGGAAGGACACGCGTTCGGGTGGGGCGACGCAGACGATGCAGGAATGGGCGCGGATCAGGGCGCGGTGCCCGATGGCCCGGATGATCTGTATCGATCTGCAGCCGACGGCCACGAGTCAGACCGTCGAGTCGCCGGATGTGTTGCACATCGGCGGTTTCAGCGACGCGGTGTTTGAAGTGCTGGCCGGGTACGCAGCACATGGCGAAACCGCGCCGAGGTGGGTGGAGCAGATCGAAGCGATCGCGCTCTGAAAGATGCCGGCGGGCAATGGGGCCCGCCGGCCTGGTACAGCGCTGGCGAATTCGGTCGCAGCAACCGATCACCAACGTGATGGTTGCATCGCGATCACGATGGGTACCGGTGCTGCGCAACAGGTTGTGGGCGGATGTGTCACAAATGCAGATGAAACTACATGATCTTCCTGGTCGCGGGTTCGAATCCCGCCCGCCGCAAGGTGGTAGCTCAGTGGTTAGAGCATGGGGCTGTTTCATCGATTCTTGTTGCGGCACATCCGTCTTTTGGTTGAAAGGAACATCGAACGAATGCCGGTGGAATTACCTGGGTCGTGGGTTCGAATCCCGCCTGCCTCGCGGCAGTAGCTCAGTGGGTAGAGCAAGCGTTCCACTCTTGTTGGTCGTTGGATGTTCCTCCGTTGTTGCGGTGAATGCCGGTGAAACTACAGGTTAACCCTTCGGGGTCGGGTTCGAGTCCCGGTCGTGACGCGACGATCGCGCAGGCGTCGTCGCCAAACGGCAGTTTCATCACCTCTTGTCATCGCGCTTTTTTTATCCCGCGTTGGTCGGGGCTTCAGGCTCCGCGCGCGAATTGCATCTGAAAACTGGGTAGGATCCGTCATGAAGTCTTCAAACTACGATGTCATCCACGACGCCGGTTCGGCGCCGATCAAGCTGTGGACCCGCGGCGTTCCGCTGGAGGACGAGGCGCGCCGGCAATTGCAGAACATTGCCAAACTTCCCTTTATCCACGGCTGGATCGCGGTGATGCCTGACGTGCATCTCGGCAAGGGCGCCACGGTTGGATCGGTGGTGCCGACAATCGGCGCGATCGTGCCGGCGGCGGTCGGTGTCGATATCGGCTGCGGCATGATGGCCGCGCGCACTTCATTGACTGCCGATGATCTGCCGGACAATCTCGCCGGATTGCGCAGCGCGATTGAGCACGCCGTGCCACACGGTCGCTCGCCGCCACGCGGTGGTCGCGACAAGGGCGCGTGGGATACACCCCCGTCGGCGTCGCTGCAGCAGTGGTCGGCGCTGGAAAATGACTTCAGGCGCATCATCCACAAGACGCCGCGCCTGACCAACACCAACAACCTCAAGCATCTCGGCACACTGGGTACCGGCAATCATTTTGTCGAGGTGTGCCTGGATGAGGAGAACCGCGTCTGGTTCATGCTGCACTCGGGTTCGCGCGGCGTAGGCAATGCGATCGGCACGCACTTCATCGAGCTGGCCAAGCAGGACATGCGACGCTGGATGATCAATCTGCCGGATCAGGATCTGGCCTATCTGCCGGAGGGTAGCGAGCACTACGCCGACTATGTGTTTGCGGTCGACTGGGCGCAGCGTTTTGCGCGCAGCAACCGCGAGATCATGATGCAGCACGTGGTCGACGCGGCGCGCAAGGTAATTACCAAGCCGTTCGATGCGTCAGCGGAAGCGGTCAACTGCCATCACAACTACGTCAACCGCGAGCATCACCTGGGCAAGGATATTTTCGTCACGCGCAAAGGTGCAGTGAGTGCGCGCCACGGTGAACTCGGCATCATTCCCGGCAGCATGGGAACCAAAAGCTACATCGTGCGCGGCCTTGGCAATGCCGACAGTTTCCACAGCTGCAGTCACGGTGCTGGACGCGTGATGAGCCGCACTGAAGCGCGCAAACGCATCAGTGTGGAAGATCATGCAAAAGCAACCGCACACGTCGAGTGCCGCAAGGATGCCGACGTCGTCGACGAGTCACCGGCGGCGTACAAGCCGATCGAGGCAGTGATGGCGGCACAAAGCGATCTCGTGGAGATCATGCACACACTGCGGCAAGTGGTGTGTGTGAAGGGATAGGGAATGGCGGACGTAGGTCCGCCGTGGAGACGTGAGATGGACCAGTTGGAAATCGACGCCGCCGCCGGGGGCGGTCAGCTGTTGCGCACCGCGCTCGCGTTGAGTCTGTGCACGGGTACCGCCTTTGAAATGCGCGGAATCCGTGCGCAGCGTTCGCGGCCGGGGTTGATGCGCCAGCATCTTACTGCGGTCGCGGCGGCGGTGAAGATCGGCAATGCGAGCGTGGAGGGCGCGGCGCCGGGCGCGACGACGATTCGTTTTGCTCCGGGCAAGATCATGCCCGGCACCTATCACTTTTCGATCGGCACGGCCGGCTCGGCGCCCCTGGTGCTGCAAACGATCCTGCCTGCGCTGTGGACGGCGCAGCAGACGTCGGAAATCACCCTCGAAGGCGGCACGCACAATCCACTCGCGCCGAGTGCGGATTTTCTCGCCGACACGTATCTGCCGACGCTCGCGCGGATGGGAGTTTCTGCCCGCTTGCAGCTAGAGCGGCATGGCTTCTTTCCGGCGGGCGGCGGTCGACTCGTTGCCACGGTTGAGCCGTGCGCCGCACTTCAGCCGTTGTCAGCGCTGGAGGCAGCTTCGTCAGTTTCGATTACCGCGACTGCATTGATTTCCGCGCTGTCGGAAGAGATCGGACAGCGTGAGCTGCACGAAGTGGCACGCCGCCTTCAACTGGATGCGTCGGCGTTGACTTTGCACCGTGTCGAGAACGCATTCGGTCCGGGCAATGCGCTGGTCATTCGCGTGCAGCGCGGTGATCACGTCGAAACGTTCACCGGATTTGGCGAGCGCGGTATTTCCTCGGAGCGAGTCGCCGAGCATCTGTGCCGCGAGGTGCGTGATTATCTCGCAGCGGGTGCGCCGATCGGACCGCATCTTGCCGATCAGCTGCTGATACCAGCGGCGTTGGCCGGTGGCGGCGAGTTCATCACCACGACGCCGACTGATCACCTGATGACGAATGCCGCGCTGATCGAGAAATTTCTTGCCGTCGATATCGAATGGAAAAAGCTCGATGAGCGTCGCTGGCAGGTTTCGGTGCGTGCGTGACAGCTTGCGGTTGTGGTGAATGGGAAGTGTGTAATGTTTCCGATCATCCCCGTTGCGCGGCCGTGGCCGGAGCGTGACAGTCGATTGGTGTGGGGGACATTTTTTTTGATTTGGCTGGGGTGTTTGCGCGTGGAGCAGGGGGCGTTTTCTTCGTGGGAGTTCGAGGCGATCGTACCCTCACCCCAATCCCTCTCCCGGGCGGAGAGGGACTTGTGGAGCGCGGAGAGTTCTGCCGATTTCGGACACGGTGTGTGACCGAATTGTTGCAGCCGCGGCCGCGAATGGGTGCCGAGAGGGGTACATCGGCGCTATAGTCCCGCAATTGACCGCTTATCCACGATTCGGGGATCGTCCATGTCGTTGAATGTACTGCCGCGCGTACTGCGCTTCGGGCTGATTGTCAGCCTTCTGGGCTGCCTGCCAAGCCTCGCCTTCGCCCAATGCGTCAGCCTGACGACGATGGGCTCCGCATCCACGCAGGACTTCGACACTTTGTCGAACGTAGCGGGATCGACGACCAACAATCTGACCATCACGGGCTGGTTTCTGACCGAATCCGGTGGCGGCGCACGCGATAACGAGCAATACGCTGTCGATACCGGCGCTTCGACGACCGGTGACATGGTCAGCTACGGCGCTGCGGCGTCGACGGAGCGCGCGCTCGGACAGTTGCGCAGCGGCACGTTGATTCCGCTGTTCGGGTCCTGCTACACGAACAACACCGGCATCACGATCAGCAGCCTGGACATCGCCTACAACGGCGAGGAATGGCGCTTGGGTACCGCCGCCCGTACCGATCAGATGAATTTCGAATACAGCACGAATGCGACCGATCTCGTCACCGGCACCTGGACGAACGTCGCGGCGTTGAATTTCGTCACGCCCGATACGGTGACCACCGGTGCGAAGAACGGCAACGCCGCCGCCGATCGCACCGCGAAAAGCGCCAGCATTCCGGCGCTGAGCATCGCCAATGGCGCGACATTCTGGATCCGCTGGAATGACACGGACGCAACCGGTGCCGACGACGGTCTTGCAGTTGACGACTTCTCGCTGACTCCGCAGGGTGGCATCCCGCAGCCGAACCTCACCGTCAACGACGTGTCGCTGAATGAGGGCAACGCCGGAACCACGAGCTTCACGTTTACCGTGAGCCTGTCGGCGCCAGCCCCAGCAGGCGGCGTGACGTTCGATATCGCCACGGCCGACGGCACCGCGGTGGCGCCGGGCGACTACACCGCAAAATCCCTGACGGGCCAGACGATTCCCGCCGGCAGCAGCACCTATTCGTTCACCGTGCTGGTCAATGGCGACACCACGCCGGAGACGAATGAGACCTTCCTGGTCAATGTCACCAACGTGACCGGTGCGATCGTGACCGATGGGCAAGGGCAGGGCACGATCGTCAATGACGACGCGGCGCCCAACCTGACGATCAACGATGTATCGCTCAACGAAGGCAACGCCGGCACCACCACATTCACCTTTACCGTGAGCCTGTCGGCGCCGGCACCGGCCGGTGGCGTCACCTTCGATATCGCGACCGCCGATTCCGCCGCAGTAGCGCCGGGTGACTACACCGCGAAATCGCTGACCGGCCAGACCATTCCGGCCGGCAGCAGCACCTATTCCTTCTCCGTGCTGATCAATGGCGATACGACGCCGGAAACGGACGAAACATTTTTTGTCAATGTCGCTAATGTAACAAATGCCATTGTCGTCGATGGTCAGGGCCTCGGCACGATCCTCAACGACGATCTGACCTTCATCCACGACGTGCAGGGCAGCGGCGCGGCTACGCCAATCCCCGGTGCCACGGTTACCGTCGAAGGTATCGTGACCGGTGATTTCCAGACCCTGAATCAGCTGCAGGGTTTTTTCCTGCAGGAAGAAGACACAGACGCCGACGCGAATCCAGCGACTTCGGAGGGCATCTTCGTGTTCTGCAACACGTGTCCGACAGCGGTCGCCGAAGGCCAGCGTGTGCGTGTAACCGGTGCGGTGTCGGAGTTGTCCAACCTGACCGAAATCTCCGCGATCACCGCCCCGAGCGTGGTCATTACCAACGCCGGCAACAACCTCGCGCAAATCACGCCGTCGGCGATCGACCTGCCCATCGTTGGCGTCGTCGATGACTACTACGAAGCGCGTGAAAGCATGAAGGTCAGCTTCGTCGATACACTGACCGTGACCGACTATTTCGAGATGGCGCGTTATGGCCAGGTCGTCCTGACCGAGGGCAGCCGACCGATCGGCTTCACCGAGGCATCGCCACCGAGCATCGCCGGCAATACGGCACATCTGGACAATGTCGCCCGCCGCCGCGTATTGCTGGACGACGACAACAACGTGCAGGAATCGTATCTGGCGCAGCCTGACGGATTGCAGGCGATCTACTACCCGCGCGCGAACGGCGGCTTCTCGGTCGGTACACAGGGCACGGACTTCTTCCGTGGCGGCGATCTCGTCAACGGTCTGACCGGCGTGCTCGATTTCTCCAGCCCCGGTTTCGGTGCGGCGAGCTGGCGCGTGCGTCCGACCGCCGCCAACCCCGCGACATTCACCGTCGCGAATCCGCGGCCTGCGACACCGCCGTCGGTCGGTGGTGCGATCAAGGTCGCCGGCATGAATCTGCTGAACTACTACACGACGATCGACACGACCGTCAGCACGACCAGCGGTCCCTGTGGTCCGGGTGGCACACAGGATTGCCGTGGCGCCGACAGCGTTGCCGAACTCAATCGTCAGCGCACGCGCGCGGCGGTCGTGATCTGCACGATCAACGCCGACATCTACGCGTTTATCGAACTGGAAAACACCACACCGAGCGCGACGATTACCGATCTGCTCGGCGCGGTCAACGCGAGTTGCGGCGGCGCGCACCCCTACGCCTTCGTCAACACGGGTGGCACGCTCGGCACGGACGGCATTCGCGTGCAGCAGGTCTATCGCACCGGCGTCGTCTCTCCCGTCGGTTCGCCATTGTCGGATCTGGATCCGGTCCACAATCGTCCGCCGACGGCGCAGACGTTTGACGTCGTCGACGCCACCAATGCGGCCTTCGGTCAGCGCTTCACGATCGTCGCGAATCATCTGCGCGCAAAAGGTTGCAGCGGCGCCACCGGCGGTGACGCGGACAGCGGCGATGGCCAGAGCTGCTTCGCCGCAGTACGCACCGCACAGGCAACGCGCACGCTGAGCTGGATCAACTCGACCGTAATACCGGCGGCCGGTGATCCCGACGTCCTGCTGCTCGGCGACTTCAACTCCTATGCGCAGGAAACGCCGACGACGACGATTACCGCAGGCGGCTACAGCGATCTCGAAACTGTGTTCGAAGGCGCGAACGCGTACTCCTACGTGTTCGGTGGTGAACTCGGCCATCTCGACTATGCGTTTGCCTCGACCTCGCTGGGTAACCAGATCACTGGAGCGCGCGCCTGGCATATCAACGCCGACGAATCGCCGCTGCTCGACTACAACGACGAAGTCGCCGATGTCGGCGAATCCGCGTTTGACGAAAAGCCCGACGGGTCCGCACTGGTTCCGCCGCGCGTCGTGTTCCAGCCGGGCTCGCCGTATCGCGCTTCCGACCACGACCCGGTCATCGTCGGACTGTTCAAGGTCGCCGACGTGTCGATCACCAAGACCGATTCTCCGGATCCGGTCATCGCCGGCAACAACCTGACGTATACGATTACCGTAAGCAACAATGGTCCGGATGCCGCAAATACCGCGAGCTGGAGCGACACGCTGCCGGCTGGAACGTCCTTTGTTTCCTTGTCCAGTCCTGGCGGCTGGTCGTGCACGACACCGGCAGTCGGCGCCGGCGGCGGCGTCAGTTGCAGCAATCCGACCTTTGCGGTCGGCAGCGGCGTCTTCACTCTGATCGTCGCCGTGAGCCCGTCGTCGACTGGCACACTCAGCAATACCGCGACGGTGACGTCGGCGACGCCCGATCCCAATAGCGCGAACAACAGCGCAACGGCGACCACCACCGTTGGCGGATCGGCGGACTTGCAGATCACCAATGTCGGCACGCCGCCGTCGGTCATCAATGGACAGCCGATTACCTACACGATAACGGCCACCAATGCCGGACCGAGCAATGCAAACACGGTAACGATGACCAACCTGATCCCGGCCAACACGACGTTCACCTCGCTCACATCGCCCGGTAGCTGGAGCTGCACAACTCCGGCGGTTGGTGCCAATGGCACGGTGACTTGCACACTCCCGGCCTTTGCGCCGGGCTCGTCGGTGTTCACTCTGGTGGTGACCGTCAACGCCGCCGCACCGCCGACGATGATCGTCGACACCGCCACCATCACCTCGGTCACGCCAGAGGCGGCACCCGGCAATGAGTCGGCCACCGCCATCACATCGACACCCGTGTCGCTGCAGTCCTTCCGGGTCGATTGATCCGAGCACGCACACGGGGTTTTCGCATCCGCGAGAACCCCGTGTGGCGTATTGCACAGGCGAACCTTGCCCAGGTCCGCGGCGAACGCCGCATGGTTCACAACGCAACAAATGCCAGCTGCCAGCAAGCGGATGCGTCAGACGTCCACCGTCAGGCCATGCACCAACCAACAGAGGTCGCAACGCGCATGAGTACCGGAGCCGTCACTACGGGCGACGAACAGGGCGCCACGGTGGTCATCACGCATCGCGTGAACGAAGGCAGGCACGCCGAATACGAGCAATGGCTCGGCGAGATTTCCCCGCTGTGCCGAGCATCGCCCGGCCACCTGGACTGGCACATTGTCCGTCCCATCCCCGACCTCTCGGCGACGTACACCGTGGTCATCCGATTTGACACGCAGGCGCATCTGAAACAGTGGATGGAATCGCCTGAGCGCGCCGGATTGATTGCAAAAGTGCAACCGCTGTTGGCGAGCGGCGACGACTTTCTCGTCAGCAGCGGTCTGGATTTTTGGTTCACGCCCTCGGAAGCGAAAGCTAAATTGCCCGTGCGCTGGAAGCAGTACCTGCTGACGTGGTCCGCGATTTATCCGCTGGTGCTTGGTGTGTCGCTGTTGGTCGCGAACGCGTTGAGAACGTTGGGCGTGCCGAGCAATGTCCCGCTGACGACGCTCGTGGTCACCGCGATCGTCGTGTTCCTGATGGTCTATGTCGTCATGCCTCACTACACGCGACTCGTGCGACGATGGCTCTTCAGCTGAGGGGCGGGAGCAACCATGCTGCGTTATGTACAAGTGCGTTTTCCCAGGCCCTTTGGTGCGCGTGTTTATGTGCATTGGTCTGCGCTGCTCGTCATGAGCGTCATGTTTGTGGTGTCGCTCCGGAATCCGTTCCTCGCGGCAATCACAATTTGTTCCTATTTCAGCATCATCTATCTGCACGAGGCTGGCCACGCGTATTTCGCCAAGCGATTGGGCTATCGACCCCTGGCCATCTATATCGGCTTCCTGCATGGGCGTTGCGATTACGACGCTCCTGGCAACCCGAAGCACGCGGCCATCGTTGCGTGGGGCGGCGTTGTCGCGCAGCTCGTCGTCGCCATTCCGCTGATCGTGCTTGGCCAAAACACATCGCTCAGCGAGGTTCCCGGGTTAGGTCCGGTCGTTGTTTTTCTCGGTTATTTCAGCGCTGCCATTGCAATCGTCAACTTGGCACCCAGCTCGGCTTTGGACGGCGGCAAGGCCTGGAGACTCGTTCCCATTCTCTGGGCTGAGTGCCGCAAAGCCACAAGAACTCCGCAGTCGCTGCGGGTCTGCTGAGCCCCAAACGCGCACGTCGGCCTGAGCGTGGCAAAACGGAAACGAGCGGAACCGTCACGAAGGGGCCCTGGGGCCAAAAGGGCGACTGACCTCATCGATCTGGCACATCGTGCCGCCAGAAGTTTCCGCTGCGCGCATTCGTTGCCGCACGCAGGGCCGCTTTTTCCAAGCGTCAGGATCCGAGAACGACGATGCACATCGGTAGCTGCTTCTGCGGTTCCGTCACCTACGAAGTACGAGGCAACATCGGGCCTGCCTATTATTGTCACTGCTCCCGATGCCGAAAAATCAGTGGTTCTGCCTTTTCTTCCAATGCGGTTGTCGATGTCGCCGACTTCTTCATCACCCGCGGTGAAGATTTACTCAAGGCGACGCGATCGGAGTCCGGCGTAGCCCGCGTCTTTTGCTCCGCGTGTGGCTCGTCGTTGTTCGTGCGCCAGGAAAATCAGATGCGATTGCGCTTGGGCACGCTGGATACCCCATTGGCGGAAGGACCCGCGTTCCATATTTACACAAACTCCAAGGCGAACTGGTTCGCCCTCTGCGACGATCTTCCGCAGCACGAAGAATCCGTGGGCTGACAGTTAAAGCCGAAGCCGCTGCGCGGCTCCGAACCACATCGGGCTTGTTGTTGATAGAGGAACTTTCAGTTCAATGTATACTTGGTTCAAGCAGGCATTTCACGTGGCGACATGCGGTTTCAGCCGCAAGCTCAGATGACGATTCGTCAATATGTGCGGCTGCGAATAGGTAGAGCGGCGTTTGTGTTGTTCAGCACCGGCGCGCTGGCATTTGGCTGCATAGCCTGGTTCTTGCCGACAGCCGACGGTGCGTTCCTGGTGTTGTTCCCTTCTATTTTTGCGGTACTTTTCAATATCTACGTTCAGTGGTTCGTCGAGTGCCCGAAGTGTTTCAATCATTTCGGCACGGATGTTTATCCTCTCGCTTTTCCGACAGCATTCGTCTGGTCTCCGCCGCGAAACTTCTGCAAGACCTGTGGCAAATCCGTCGATGATTCCGTCTAGGCCCGTTCAACATGCTCATACAAACTTTGCGAGCGGAAGTTTCCGCTGCATGCATTGATCGCGACCTACGGAGCCCCACCTTTCAGGGGTCAGACACAGAAGGAGCATTGACCCGTGACCGCCACGCCAATTCCAACCCTCTACGCATGGCTCGGCGGCATCGAGGCTCTTAACCGCCTGACGACGCGTTTCTATGAGCGGGTCCGCGACGACGCGGTTCTTGCGCCGATCTTCGCGCATATGGGTGCCGAGCATCCGCAGCACGTCGCGGCATTCCTGGCTGAAGTGCTGGGTGGGCCGGCCAATTACTCGGCCACGCACGGCGGCCACCCGCAGATGATTCAGCAGCATCTGAATCGTCACCTCAGTCAGGAGCAACGGCGGGCGTGGGTTGCGCTACTGCTGGATACAGCAGACGAGTTGAAGATGCCGGATGATCCGGAGTTCCGCTCGGCGTTGGTCGGCTATCTCGAATGGGGCTCGCGGCTTGCCGTGATCAACTCACAGGAAGGCGCCACCGTGGATCAACATGCGCCGATGCCAAAGTGGGGCTGGGGCGAAGTCAAAGGCCCTTACTCGCCGTAGTGCCATCTGCGATTACCGCTTTCGGGACCCATGAAGCGCTTGTTGCAGTATATAAAAGGGAACTCCGTGGCGGATCGGCTCGGGGCAGCTGTGGCACTCGGCAAATCGGCAACTTGTGAAGCGCGCGTCTTAACTGGCGTATCCGCTGTTGCGGACGCGATCGAAATTGTCAAACAACGCATCACAGGCACTGAAGCAATTCAATTCAGTTGTCCTGGCGTGCCGGACCAGGCGCAGCTAAACGCACGATCTGAAGGTGGTCGAAGCAATGGCACGCGTGGGCAATCAGTGACTCGAAGGGCTTCTTGTGCACGGCGTGAATCGCCGCACAGCAGCACCGATGGTGAGTCCTTGTCCCAAGATGGAAAAGACGACAACGGCGTAGGTGAGAGCCAAGACCAGGTTGCGATCCGGTCCGACAGGCAGCGACAACGCGAGTGCCACCGAGATGCCGCCTCGCAGTCCACCCCAGGTCAGGACCTGCCACGATCCCTGCGGTAAACCGAAGGCACGCTGGAAGACCACCACCGGTGCAGCGACCGAGATCAGGCGCGAGATCAGAGTGATTGCGATGGCTCCTGCCGCTGCAACAACAATGCTGGGCGTGAACGCGATGATCAGCGCTTCCATGCCGATCAATACGAAAAGTACGGAGTTCAGGATCGCATCGAGCAGCTCCCAGAACATGTCCACATGCATTCGGGTCGTGTCCGACATTGCGAGCGCGCGGCCGTGATTGCCGATGAAGAGTCCGGTGACCACCATGGCCAGCGGCCCCGATACGTGTAGGCGCGTCGCCAACGCATAGCCGCCGAGCACCGCCGCGAGCGTCAACAGGACCTCTTCCGGATAGCTATCGATGCTCATGAGCAACCGGTAGGTCACGTATCCGAGCACCAGACCGAATGTGAGACCGCCGCCCGCCTCGCGCGCAAGAAGCACTGCGCCGTGGGCGAATGTCGGGGTTTCACCCATGGCGATCGTGCCGAGAATCAATGAAAAGAGCACTACGCCGACGCCGTCGTTGAATAGCGATTCGCCGGATATGACAACTTCCAGGCTGCGCGGCGCGCCGGCCGATTTCAAGATGCCCATGACTGCGATGGGATCCGTCGGTGAAATCAGGGCACCGAACACCAGGCAATACGAGAGCGGCAAGCTCAGACCCAACGCTGGCACCAGCAACCACACGGAAAATCCGACCATCAGTGTGGAAACGACGGTACCTCCGATAGCCAGAATGCCGACCTGCCAACGAAACGCGCGCAACTCACTGAGATCCACGTGCAAAGCACCCGCAAAAAGCAACAGCGAAAGCATGCCCTGCATCAGCACCTCGGAGAAATCGATTGACTCGAGGAGAGACACCTCGTAGTCGTGGAGTCGACTGATCCTGAGGTGGTCCATGCCGAGCAGCAAGAACGACAGCAGGAGTGCAATCGCCATGACCCCGATTGTGCTGGGCAGTCCGATAAACCGGCGATTGACATAGGCAAGCAACGCCGTGACGACTAGGCACACCACGGCAATGTCAAACACAAACGTTCTCCTCTTGACCGTACTGCACCGGCGAAACTGCCGCCACGTCGAATACACAGGTCGCGCCGACAGACTATCCGAGTCACGTGCCGATGATAGCAATCGTCCGAACATTCATGTCGGGGTATCGGCGGATGGAATCGTAAGGGAATGCGGCGTTTTCGATGGAGGTACCAAAGCAGTGCATTCCGAAGCCGACATTGAAAATGGACGCCAGTCACGCTGCCATTTTTGCGGATCGAGGTCGCAAAGTTCAAAATGAAGTGAGGAAATGTTCGCCGGATTCGAGCGCTGAATGATCTCCCAGGGACTTCGCATGCTTCATCATGCACTGCTCCGCGCACGGCGCTTTCGGAACCGTACGATGGATCGAAACGCTAGGTAACGCGATACGTCAGGGCAAGAAGTCCTTTTGGCATTTGTTGAACTTTCTGCAGTTCGAGTGCACGCCGCTGCTGCATCACCGCGAACAGGGATTTGCCGGCACCCGCGAGCAGGGGATAGACGATCAAACGCAGTTCGTCGACCAGCCCGGCGTCGATCAGGCTGGCTGTGAGTTGCGCGCCACCCATCAGATAGATGTCTTTACCGGACTGCGCCTTGAGCGCACTGACTTCTTCGAACGTGGTGATAAAACGCGTTCTTGCCCACCTCGCGGATGTCACCGTGCTCGACAAAACATAGTGCGGCGTATTCGCCGCGAATCTTGCCCATTGGATCTCTGCCGGACTCGGCGGTTTTCCGGTCAACGGTAAGGCCTGATCCGTCGGGCAGTCCTGGATGGCAGACCAATAGTGCTCGTAGCCCGGGTACATGCGTCCGCCGAGCAGGCAGGCGTCAATCTGCGACGTGAGGCCGTAGTCATCTGACCACGCCTCGACCCAGTCCGCGTAACCGTCGGGTCCCTCAATTTTTCCATCAAGGGAAATTTTCATTGCAGCGATCAATTGGCGCATTTTTTATTCCGACTGGATTTCAAGTGGCGCCGACTGCGGTGCGCATTCAAGCAGCAATTCTGAAATCCCCCGTCTGCGCATCGAGCGCACGTTGGAACGCGGGACGCGCCGTGCAGCGCGCGAGGTACGCACCAAGGCGCGCATCGGACGTAACCAGATCGCCGTAGCCCATGATTCGCAGTACGCTGGCCATCATCAAATCGCCCGCAGTAAAACGCTCGCCGCCGAGATAGAGCTTGTCGCCGAGCGCTTTTGAAAGGCCGTCAAGGCGCCGCTGCGCGAACGCCAGTGCGCCTTCGCGACGCAACGTTGCCCATTCTTCCTTTCTAAACACGATGTCGATTTGAAACAACGTGTTGAGCGCTGGCTCGACAGAATTCAGTGCGGCGAAAACCCACTGGGCCGCATGGGCGCGGGCCACTGGATCCTTTGGCAGCAGCGCTTCGCTGTTTGCGCCGATGTGCAGGACAATGGCGCCGGACTCGAATAGCAGGAAGCCGTTGTCTTCAATGATGGGCACCTGCCCGAAGGGCTGCAACGCACGGTAATCAGTCTTGTCCTGATCGCCTTGATTGAGCAGGCGCGTCTGGTAGGGCAGTCCGGCTTCTTCCAGCGCCCACCTTACGCGCAGGTCTCGTACCAGGCCCTTGGCAAAATCGGGAACGTCCTTCAATGCGGAAATCGTAATCACGGTGTGCTCCATGGCAACAAGTGGATAAACGAATCAGTCCTTCGAGCCGACAAGACCTGCGTGGTTTCCAAATCCATCGACGAACACAAACTCCCAGCCGGTCGAGAATCTGCCGCGCATGACGTCAGCTTCGTCGCCAAAACGCTCCCATCGCGAATGCGTGAGTGTGACTCGGCACGTGCCTGGATCAAGCGGATCAAAACGGATTTCCACTTCACCCGACTTGTCCTTCGGCCTGCCCATCTGAAAAAGAAACACGACGCGCTTGCCGGGTTCGAAGGAAAGCACCTCACCCCATTCGCGCTGCTCGCCGGTGTTGAGGGTTTCGTAGATGCGTCCGCCGACGCGACCTTCGAAATCCACACGGACCGTGACCTCGCCAGCGGCATCGCGTGCGCGCGAATGCTGCTTGACGGGCCACCACGCGGAGATGTGATCGACAAATAGTCGAAACGCATCGTCGACCGTCCGTCGCACATCGATGGACTTCACCACGGGACCCAGTTCGACGACGCTCATTCCTGTTTCTCCGCATAGATTTTGAAATTATCGAGTGCTTCATCCCAGAAGCCTTCGATCCAGTCGCGCAAAGCACGAAGCTCAGGCGTGTGAATGCTGTAGATGCGCGCCGTGCCGCGCGCCTCATCGCGGACGAGGCCGGCTTCCTTGAGTGCCTTGAGGTGCTGTGAGACCGCCGGTCGGCTAACCGGCAGGCCGTCTGCGATCTGTTGCACCGAGGCGGGCCCGGCGCGCAGACGCTCGAACACGGCGCGGCGAGTGGGGTCAGAGAGCGCTGTCAATACACTTCCGTAAGTCATGGCTAACGGTAAGTCGTCTATTACCGACTGTCAAGAGGGCGAGGATTTGCCGTTGCCAGGCATCTGTCCGCGGGATGGCAGAGAGAGACTTTCGAATTGCAGGGCCATCTGCGTATTGGCAAGCAAGTACACAGGTCCACTCTTGTGGCAACGGTCGAATACAGTCGCGAGGGTCTCACCCGGCCACCCTTGCCTCGACAAGGTCAACGCCGCGGTGCAGGGCTCCGACGCGGCGACGATATTTATAAATCCACAATGCGTTAAAAGACGATGATTGAACGCCAGGCGGCGTTACTCGCTGCCCGGTGGCGCATGTGCAGCAGGGTCTTTCCGAGCCGGCGTCGAAGCATACTATTGCCTGCAAATCGCAACGCCCGCGGAGAATCGCCATTCACCGAATCGCGATCGTCGCCGGAAACGAGGTCGCAAGCTGGCTTTTTCACATTGAACACATCGGCGCCGGACGATCGGCGCCGACTCGGTGCGGCGAGCTACCGCGATCCTGCATCAGCCCGCAGTAGCGACACCTGCAACTCGATGCGTTTGAGCTCGCGCAACATCCGGTTAACCTCCATGCGATTGCCCATGAACGATTTGCACAGCGCTGTGATCTGGAACAGGAAGAGTGAGCCGACGCCCCATTTGATGGCCATCAACGCATCGGTGGCATTGGTCATCTGCCACATTGTGTAGGCACCCGCAATGAAGGCTGCTCCGCCGGCAATATTGAGCAGCCACATGATCCACGCTGACGGACCGCGGAACAGTCCGAACGCTTGCGCGAAATAACCAGGCTCGGCATGGCTGGCCAGCAGCGCGCGGTCCTCTTCGGTCAGTGCCTGACCGATCATTTCGTCAAATGTGCTCATGAATTCTCTCCGTTGAGTATCGCGCGAACTTTGCGCCGCGCATGCAGGAGCCGGGTCTTGACCGTGCCCGGTGGAACGTCGGTGGCGATCGCAATTTCCGCCACACTGAATTCTTCGAGATAGAACAGCGCCATCGCGGCGCGCTGAGCGGCAGGCAATCTGGCGATCGCCTCCATGACGATGGACAATTCAGCCGCGATTTCGCCCGCGTCGTGATCGGCTGATTCCGGGACGTATTCCTGCGCATCGGTCTCCGCAATCTCCCGCGCGCGGCCTGCAGCGTTGAATGCGCGCTGACAACGACGCGTGACGATGCGATAAGCCCACGCGGGAAACGCGACGACGTCATCGAGCCGATGCAAGCCTTTGACGATATCCATCCAGGCGTCTTGCACCATGTCCTTCGCGCGATCAGCGTCGCCGAGTACGCGCCAGGCGTGGCGCCACAACCGCGGTTGCCAACGCGCCACGAGCCGCCGCAGCGCCAGTCGATCGCCGGCAATCGCAGCAGCAACAAGAAACTCGTCATAGATGCGCTCGCTGTCCCGCTTCACGTCTGGCCATCCTCTGGATCACGGAATACAGGTGCTCCCCAAGGGGGCGAATGGTTCAATCGGCGGCACCGGCGCGGTTCACGATAGCCGCATGTCACCGTTTTCCGCCGCGCTGCGTATTCCTCAGACAATCACGTCCGGAGAGCGTCTCATGCGCCAGCTCTTGCTACTGCCTGCCTTGCTAGCCCTCACACCGGTGGCCGTGTCCGCGGAACAGTTCGATACGCTGTTCCATGGTACCGGTCGGGTGGAGTTATCCCTTTCCTTTAGCTCGGTGTACGCGCTGGCCTTGCTGGAACGGCCGGGTGGAGGCATGGTCGTGGCGACGGCGCAATCGGGATTGGGCTGTGCCGGACCGGAATGCCCGGCCGTGACATTCTATTCGTCAGGCGGCACCTATCAGAGCGGAATCGGCCTGACCGCGACATCCTTTTCGGCCATCTTTGCGGCGACCATGGACAGCTCCGGACGCGTCATCATGGTCGGCGCCACGCCCGGAATGTCGAACTCGAATTTCCAGATCGTGCGTCTGCTTCCGAGCGGATTTCTGGATACCGATTTTGGCAGTGGCGGAATCGCAACCGTGGATTTCTTCGGGCAGGAAGACGTGGCCTACGCGGTGACTGTCGACAAACGCGACAATGTCGTCGTTGCAGGCACTGCGCAAACCAGCAAGTCCGCGGGGAATTTCGCGATCGCGCGGCTGCGGGTTTCCGATGGTAGCCTGGATAGCAACTTTGGGCTTAGTGGAAAAGTCACCATTCCCTTCAGCTTGAGTGCCGGCTACGCGGTGGACCGGGCACGCGCCCTCGCAATTGATGGTGCCGGTCGCATCCTGATCGCAGGCACGTCGCCAGATCCCGCGATCAACGCGGATCGCGTCTCGCTGGCCCGGCTCAACAGCGACGGTTCGGCCGATTCGAGCTTCTGCAGCCCGAACTGCAATTTCCAGGGCGCGTACACCGCGTATCACAACGGTCGTCGCGTGTACTACTTCGGCAACAATACCGTTCACGCGGACGAGGTGTTCGGGATCGATGTCCGAAGCGATGGCGGCTTTTACATCGTCGGCGACACGTATTCCGGTACTTTCGGAACGCAGAAATCGTCGGCCATCGCACGCTTCGACGTGGGCGGCAACTACGTGACCGAAGCGCTCGGCACGGCTCCGGGTTTCCATGGTCGGTTCAACGGCGTGCGTGTGGCTGACGCCAGCGGTACGCGGGTCATCGCGTCCGGTGCCAATTCAACGACAGTCGATGATTTTGAATTCGGCTTCACGATTCAGGCGTTCGATGCGAACCTCACACCGCTCACTGGCTACGGCAACTGCCCGACCAACACCAGTGCCTTCTGTTTCGCCGGCAATTCGGCGACCGGCAATCGGACCACCTCCAGCGGAGCGCTCAATCTCGACCGGCTAGGTCGGCCGTTGTTTGCCGGCAGTTACCGGGACAACGAAATCGACGATCCCGTGGTCGGGTTGGTCGCGCGCATTACCAATGCGACGGGGCCACGACCGGACGTGATTTTCCGGGCTGGGTTCCACTAGCGACCTGTACACTGCGAATTGGCTTGCACCAAGGCAATTTATACTCTGCAGCATCCTCGACGGATGAATTCTTCTCAGGGAGATACGCCTTTGGTGCGCTCGCGGTTACCGCCTTGTCCGCGTACAAATGCCGCCGCCATTTGCAATGCTGCATCGCCGTCGCGTTCCGCGTGCAACGCTTGACGAAGCCGCGAGGGGGTCAGTCCGGTCAGGCGCTGGACTTCGCGGGTCGCATGAGCCTGGTCGGCGAACCCGGCGCTGGCCGCCAGTTGTGACAGGGACTCTGCGTTGTCATCGAGGTGACGCAAAGTCGCCTGCAGTCGCTGCACGCGCGCGTACTCCTTGGCGGTCAGGCCGACGGAGTGGAGAAATCGCATTTGCAGACTGCGCAGGCTCATCGCGAGGTCGCGAGCCAGCGCGGTGATCGTCCGTTGGCCGTGGCAGGCGTCGAGCGCCGCGGTCGCGCGCGCGATCTGCGGATCGACCGGCTCACCCGCGATCCGCCGCTCGATCAATGTCCACAATGCCTGCGGATCCTTTGCGTCCTCGAACGCCGTACACGCATCGGTAAGTTGATCGGCAAAGCGGGCGTCGAGCGTTTCCATATCGACGATGTCATCGACCAGGGAGGCCAGGCGATGCCCGGCAATCAATGCGCTCGCGGCGGGCAAGAGGCGCACACCGATGCAATCGACTGGACCCGTCGCCATGAGTCGGATCGCCGTCCGCTGCTGCGCGGCGAACAAACAGTGTGATTGCGTCTGCCAGCCATGGGCGAGCGTATACAACCGCATCGGCGCAGCGCGATGCACGATCAGTTCGCAGCGGCCATCCGGATAAACCGTCTGGGCATGCGTCGGCATCTGCGCATCGCGCAGTCGCCACAGGCATTGCACGTGGCCTTGCAAGCCCGACGGGATTTCAAGCTCGACGTAATCCATGCGCGTTTGTTCAATCCCGATCGGATGGGCGTAGGCACACTGCTGGCCACTGAGTGGAGAATGCCATGCGTGATTCCCTATTGTTGATATTGTCGATCGTGACCTGTGGTTTGCTCATGACGTCGAAGGCATCAGCCGTCGATGCTCTACCCGAGTGGATGGCCGGCGACTGGTGCACCCACGAGGGCGACGAACCCGGCGAAGAACATTGGTTGCCTGCGAGGGGTGGTTTGATGCTTGGTACCAACCGCACCGTTGTGCCACACGACAAGACGCGTTTTGAGTTCCTGCGCATCGAGCAGGTCGATGGCGTAGCGACCTATTTCGGTCAACCCGATGGCGTTTCCGCAACAGCGTTCAAGCGCACCGACGGCGGCAGCGAGTGGATTCGTTTCGAGAATCCCACGCACGATTACCCGCGCCGAATCGAATACCGGCGCCATGGTCATCGTTTGCATGCCGAGATTGGCGGGCCGGGCAAGGATGGCAAAGCGCTGGTTATCGGCACCGATTTTTCGCGCTGCGCGTCGGCCGAACAGGCTGCCGAATCCTTGATCCACTCCCTGTTTGCGGCATTCAATCGCCACGACGTCGGGGCAATGGCCGCGTTGTACACACCGGACGCCGTGCTGATGTCCAGTGATTTTACGGTGCCGCGGCACGGCCGCGACGGCGTGCGGAAAACCTACACCGAGCTGTTTGCTCAATTACCGCAGGTTCGCGATGAGGTGAAGACGCTGGTGATCAACGGCGACCAGGCGGCGGTCTCGTTCGTGTCCCGCTGGAGCGCATCGGACACCACGCCTTCCGGACAAGTGGACATCGCTACATTCTTTACGTTTCGCGAAGGCCGGATCGCCAGCGATACGACCTACTTTGACGTGCCTGCACCATAGTCGGCGAGCGTCGCACAGGCGGGGTGGTGTAGTTATGTGGAGAAAAGCGCTGCTGCCTCACGACGGCGAGGGCTTGTTCGGATCAGCAGTCCATGCGGTTATTGCCCGGATCAACTTAGGCAGGGAAGGCAAGGGAAACAGTCGCGCGATCATGAGCGGCAACCGGCGCGACGCGTTCGCCCTGATGTACCAGGGCGATGCGGCGCGTGGCGCGATGACAATAACCATATGGAAATATTACCAGTCGCCGTGTGCGGCGATTGCGAAAAATCCACAACGTGCTTTGACTACGGGCTGCAGTACACTTCCGCAACGGCCACCGTTCCGCCAGCGCTGCCGATCTTGCAAGTCCAGGTCGTGGAGCTGCTGCGATACGACGACGAGATCAGATCGTTCAACGGGTCGGACTTGCAGCCGCCGCTGATTGCGACACCGCTACCGCAGGTCGCGACAATCGTATTGTTGCCGCCGACGGTCACTGCCAGTGTGGTGCTGAAGACGGTGAGCGATGGCACGCCGCTGGCGCCGGTCGGACCAATCGGCCCTTGTGGTCCGGTCGCGCCCGTTGCGCCGAAACCTGTCGCTCCGGTTGTTCCTGCCGCGCCAGTTGGGCCTATCGGACCTTGAGGACCCGTCGGGCCTGCGGCTCCGGTCGGTCCTGACGCACCGATACTGCCGGTAGACCCCGTAAAACCCGTGGCGCCTTGTGGACCGGTCGCACCGGTTGGACCGAAGCCGGTGGCGCCGGTCGCGCCCGTTGCGCCGATGGGACCTTGTGGGCCGGTTGCGCCGAAGCCTGTCGCTCCGGTTGCACCGACATTGCCGGTGGGGCCTGTGGCGCCTTGCGGACCTTGAGCGCCCGTTGCACCGAAGCCCGTTGCGCCTGTCGGCCCGACTGAGCCAACCGCACCCGTAGCACCAATAGGACCCGTTGCGCCGGTTGCGCCCAGGCCGGTTACACCCTGTGCGCCCGTGGCACCGGTCGGACCGATCACGCCTTGCGGACCTGTCGCACCCGTCGCGCCGCTACCGGTCGCTCCAGTAGCCCCGGGTGCTCCAGTGGCGCCAGGTGCTCCAATGGCTCCCGTGGCGCCGATGGGACCCGTTGCACCTTGCGCACCGGTGGGGCCGGCGGGACCCGTGGCACCTTGTGCACCGGTTGCGCCGCTGCCGGTGGCGCCCGTCGCGCCGATCGGCCCTGTGGCTCCAGCGGGTCCGGTCGGCCCGGTTGCGCCCGTGGCGCCGACGCCGCTACCGGAACATTGTCCCAATGTTCCATTGACGCTATTGAAGCACAATGTGGTGTTTTGCGCGGCAGCACCGACCAGGGCGCTCAAGCTCACCGCACCGTTCGCGTCTACGCGAAGGTAGTCCAGACTATCGGCGGCATTGCGCACGGCAAACCCGCCGGCGGCCGGCGGAATGACTTTTACGTCGTCGGCGTAAACCAGGCCCGTGCACAAGGTGGTGCATATCGCCACGATCAGCACGGAGCGGTTGAGATGGGAATGGCGCATGACTCAGTGCCTTCGGTTGAACGAGAAGTGGGCTCGCAGCGCAAGTGCGACCATGGCCAGCAACAGGAACATCAGGCCAAATGGCGACAATGCGGGCGCCGGGATAGCGACGATACCGGCTCCACCACCAAACCAGCCGCTGTCGTTGCCACTGCCACCTTCATTCTGCAGCGTAGGCGCCAGGTGCTGGCCCGTGGCATGAACATCGGATACGCCGACATTCGAGATGCTCTGGCTCCCGGTCGGCAACAAATCCAGAAAGGCCGCGCTGGCGGCAATCGTCGAGGCGATCTGTATCGGCAGTCCTGGCGTGCCGTGGATTTCCAGTAGGCCGGTCGCGCTCTGGGTGAGGCCCGACTGCAATGCGTAACGCTTGCCGACGGCGCTCACGAAACTCAGATTGGCGAAGGTGGTGGTGCCGAGTACGGAGCTGTTGAAGCCACCATCACGAAATTGCACCTGACTGGATCCGGCGTCGACGAAGCCGAGGTTTTGCCAGTCGCCGACCAATTGCAGCAATCCGCTCGACAGCGACGCGGCACCGGTAGTGCCTAAGCGGAATGCCGTGATGTCGATGATCTTTCCGGAGCCGAGGTTGAGCTGGCCATCGAGGCGAACATCGCCGCTGGCGAGCCCGATCGCGCTGCCGTTAAGATCGAGCGTGGCTCCGGCCGGGACCACAATCCCGGTGGCTCCGGCAACGCAAGAGCAGGCTGCCAGCGCCAGGGCGCCGAGCCGTATGCACAACGTGACCATGGAGCCCCCTGAAGACACTGCGCAACGATAATAGTGGCGCTTACTGATGATTTGCAATGGACGCAAAAAATGCTGAGGCACCTTCACCAAGTGACAATAATAATGTCCAAGGGGGAGGGCGAGCGAGATCGCATTGGTCTTGCGCACGGACTGGCGCTGCACGACAGAAAAGGTTTACAAAGAGACATATGTGCAGCGAGCGTGGGCGGCACTGTCGAGGTAAAGCTCCCCGCGTAGGGGGCGATTCGCTGCAACGCTCGATCAAAAATTTAAGATATGTGCTGCTAGACTCTTTCCCTGCCAGACTTCAGCGCTTTAGCGTAGCCCTAGGGGGTGCGCGTAGCAGACGTATTTGCGGTCGGGGCTATTGCTTGCCTCGACGTCTTTGAAGCAAGGGGACAACCATTGAAACGACCGCACAACACGTTGCTCATGGTGCCGGGTCTGCTGGTGCTGCTCGCTGGCGCCGCATCCGCTGGCGAAAATCTTGCCATCATCGCGGATCAGCCGGATCCGATCTTCAAGCACGGTTTCGAGGTCGCTGGTGCGGCGGATTGCAGTGCCCGGCCGCCGCAGACGGTCACGCGCGTCCAGTCAAATCTGGTCACCTACCCGCGCGGTGGTGGCCCCTACTACCGCACCGGCGACATGCGTTTCTACCTCGACATTTTCGGTGTCGTGCCGCCGCCTACGGGGCAGGGCGCACCGACCTTTGCTGCGTTCCCGGGAAATTCCTCCAACCAATCCGCCATTTGGCGATTGATCCCTTCGACGTACGCGGCGATGGAATTCACCGTTCCACTGACCTTCGCCGCCAGCACCGCCTACCAGGTTCAGTTCTTTCAGACCGGGTTTCTGCCGGAGAACGAGGTGGCGTCGATGAGCATCTCCGAATGCCCCGGCGACTTCCGCGCGGAGATTGACGGAGCGTGCAAAACCCAGTGGGATGGCAACGATGGCGGATTGATCCTGTTCGTCGCCGAAGACTCTCCGCTGCCTGCGTCGCAAACGTGTCATCTGACGCGCGGAAAAACGTACTACTTCAACTTCGTGGGCGCTTCCATCGCCACACCCGCTACGCCGTCGTGCCAGGGCCCTTACTGCAGCATGGGCGTGACGACCCGGCTGTTGATTCCATAAATCTGCACAATGCATTCGTCACGTCCGCAAACCGGACACAAGGCGGCCATCGCGGCGTGTTCGGGCCCGGCAGTGTGGCAGGGGCGGGTTCGAATTCCTTACTCGGTGGCGACCGCCGCGTGTTCGATGCGCGGGATTTTGACCGGTTGAAGGGTGCCGCCTGAGTGCCGCATGACGCGCTCCGGATCGATGCGTTCGATCACGCCACCATTGACGTCGTCGCCGGCACGACACATTTGCGAATGTGCCTCTTCGACGCGATTCGCCACACACTGCGGGTGCTGCTGTTGGCGCACTATTCCAATGTTCCATTGGTGCCATGGAATGACGGCGTGGTTTCTTGCGCGAGGATGAGCTAGCCATTTGGGCGAACATCGTCGCTGGCGAGCGCAATCTCGCTGCCGTTCTAGCCGAGCGGGGCTCCGGTTGGCACCAAAGTCCCGACGACTCCGACAACAGAAGAGGGCTGCCGGCGCCAAGCCGCCGAGCCACGGGTACTGCTTGATAATGGTGCCCGCTGCAGATACGGCTCGGCGTGGGCCCGACGTAGTTGCGTCACACATTGCTGACCCGCGATAGGCGCAGAAAACGCTGACATATTATCTTTATGTGGATAATTGTCATAAATTGTAAAAATCAAGATGCGATCGAATCTGGCTTCGTGCTCGGTGTGGTATGGACATGAAAAAATGTTTACAAAGAAGCGCATGGCGCGCGAAGGTTGGCGACAGGGTCGGCAAGGACGCCATTGCGAGGGGCGATGCTCAAAAGCCCTTAATCAAAAATTTAAGATATGTGCTGCTAGAATCTTTCGGTACCAGGCCATCAGCGCTTTGGCGTAGCCCCAGGCGGGAGAGCGCATTGCAAAGTGATTTGCGGACGCGGCGGATGCTCGCTTCGTCTTTAACCAGGGGACAATCATTGAAAAGCCCAATCAATACCCTACCCGTCGTGGCGAGTATCCTGGTGCTGCTCGCCGGTGTTGCAACGGCTGGCGAAGACACTGCCGGCATCTCTGAGCAGCCGGACCCGGTTTTCAAGCACGGATACGAGGTGTCAGGCCCGGCCGACTGCGGTGCCCGACCGCCACAGTCGACCACTCGCATGCAGCAAAATTCGATCGACTACGCGCGAAATGGCGGTGGCTACACGCGCAACGGGGATATGCGCGACTACCTCGATATCTTCGGTGTTGTGCCGCCGATCACGGGGCAGGGCGCACCCACGTTTGCGCCGTTCCCGGGTAACGGCGTGAATTTGTTGGCCCGGTGGGACCTTCCGCCTGGCGCGTACGCGGCGCTGGAATTCAGCGTTCCACAGACTCTCGCCGCCAGCACGGCCTACGAAGTGCAGTTTGTTCAGACCACGTTTTTGCCGCAGAACGCGGTCGCGTCGATGACCGTGAGCGAATGTCCAGGTGACTTCCGTCCGGACATTCCGATCGCTTGCAAAGCCGAATGGGATGGCAATGATGGTGGATTGTTCACGATCGTTGCCGATGATTCACCGCTTCCCGTCGCGCAAACGTGTCGAGTCACTCGCGGTAAAACCTATTTCTTCAACATCGTCGGCGCCCATTTGGCCACGCCGGGAACGCCAACATGCACGGCGGCTTCCTGCAGTATGGGTTTGGTCGCAAAATTGATAGTTCCATAAATAGGCACAAAGTCTGCGCGGGACCGGAAGTCCGGACACGTTTCGACTCCGCTACGTGTCCGGTCGCGGCGAGTTGGCATGGCGGTGCGTTGGACTCGTTACTCGTTGCTGCCAGCGTGCTCGACGCGCGGAATCTCTACCGGTTGCAGCGTGACGCCTGAGCGCAGCATGACGCGGTCCGGATCGATGCGTTCGATCACGCCACCATTGACCCCGTCGCCCGCACGAAAACTTGCCAGCGTTCCATCGTTGCTGCGACCCAGAACCCACCGCTGATGCGTGTCGCTGTAGTTGGCGACGAACTGGAAAGCGGGCGTGGCGCGCGCGTCGCCTGAGTGATCTGTTGCGCGCGTGGAGAGTGTATTTTTGATCGATGGCAGCGCCTGCATCGGATCACGCTGCACGGCCGGTGCTGGCCATTGTGCGATCCGCAGCACGGGCAACGGCATCACCGGTTGCGGCGGTCGGCTACCGACCTCGGCAATAAACGTCCGTGCGCTGTCGGCTTCTGAAAACGAGACAGTCGTGGCCAGCAGCGCCAGCAAGGGGCAATAGAGCAGCACGATACCGATTGCGACCATGCGCGGCACGGCCGTAGAAACGCGGCTGGGGCGCGGTGAATCGAGCGCGCTCATTCGCTGTCCTCGACGTATCGGAAATATGTCACGGTCATGTCCGCGCTGACCGTGGCAGTGGCATCGCCCGAGCCCATCGTCAGTGCGGAAATTTTTCTCGGCGGCGAATCCCGCTGCAGGATTTGTGTGAACGCGAGGAATTTCGCGGTCGATCCCTGCACCACGAGTTGAGCATCGAGTCCCGCATAAAACTCCCTTAGTTTCTCTTTGTCAAAATGTACCGATACGATTTCGACGCCGGCAAATGTCGCCTGCTCACGCAGAGCCCGTTCGATGGTCGACGGATCGAGTCGGTTGGGCAGACGTTGCTCGAATCGTGCGAGCACGGGCCGCATGTCCCGCAGAACGGCCGAATACTCAGCGTGGCTCGCAGAGAGGCGTTGCTTATCGGCCAATTCGGCTTTGAGTGAATCTGTGCGCAACTGCGCGCGTTCGCGATCCCGCCAAGCGTGACCCACGATGACCAGCGCCAGCAACGTGCCCGCGAAAATCAGCGCGATAGTGACGGCGCCGGATGGACGAATCGTATTTGTGTTCATTTGGAATCGCCGTGCGGCAGGGTGGCTTCAAACGTCACTTGCTCGGACACCCCATCGCGCTGTCGCGCTGCGATAGTGAGATTGCGATAGCCGCGTCGCGCGAGCCGTTCGAGGAAAGCCAGTTCATCCGCAGGCGTCGCAGCGCGGATCGCAATCGAAATCTGCTGGCTCGTCAGCTTCAAGGTCACCAATTGCACGCTGTCGGGCCACTCGCCGAGGATGCCGAGCACGTCAGCTTGGTGTACCGCGTCATTCTCCAAAGTCTCGATGATTTGTTTCCGCACGAACAGCTGTGAGCGGATCTTGTTCAAATCCTTCAGGTCGGTGATCTGCGTGTCGATCGAGCCGATGCTCTGCGTCAGTAGCGTATTCGCGCTGCTGCGCATATTGGTGTCATGGCGCAGCAGGAGTACCGCCGGTATAGCCAGGAGTGCGGGAAGTCCGAGTGCTGTCAGGCTCGCGAGCGCGAATCGGTGCTTGGTGTTTCCGTCCGGAAGCGGATTTTCGTTGGCGTGCATGACCGCCGGCGACGGTTTCTGCGCCGCCGATTTTTTGGACCAGTTCACAAGGATACGAAGGACAATTGACGAGATCAGGCACCAGGGCATGACGAGAACGATGAGAATGGCTGTCAGGGTCAGCACGTCCGGCGGATTCCTGAGGCTCTCCATGTCTCCGCGCAGGCTGAGCGCAACCATCCCGACGGCCGCCAGGGCTACGGCCCAGCCGACGGATTCGAGCAGGTAGCGCATCCAGCTGCGGCCGAGCGATCGCGCTATCCCGTACCCGGCGACCGCGGACGCAGCGGCAAACGGAAGGAGCACCCAGGCGGGATCCCAGTTAATGTGGGTCGCGCTTAATTCGTCTTCCTGCACCCACACCCACAGCAACAGGGGGCCAAAGCCGAACAGTAGTGCGCCAAACGCGTTCGGAGGTCGCGTTGCCAGCAATGGGCGCATCTCGCGGTACAACCATACAACGCCGATCAACCAGGACAGCCCGACAGTGATCAGGACAAGGTCTTGCATGAATTCGTCGGCTCCCCCGGGGAATTGCATTGCACCCGTCGTGCGGGTCAGCTGTTGTCGGCGTTCTCGTCGCTGTCTTCGTCATCCTCGTCGCTGTCTTCCTCGTCTACCGGCTCAGCCTCGAGCTTCAGCGTTTCGAGCAGGACAGCGCGGCTTGCCTCAAGCGCGGTTGTGGTGGCGCCCGATTCGAGTACCCATTTCGCGTGCGGTGCGACCAGCACCAATTGATAGCGCCCACTGCGACCCGAATCGGCGACTCTCAGGATGCGCGCGGCGGTGAATGCGGAAAGCGCGTGAGACGAAGCGTTGATCACGCCGATCATCCGATGCTCCCGGGTGATCAGGTTGTTTGCGGGGTCAACCACGAAACGGGTGCGGAACAGGAAGACGAACGCGCCAAACGCGGTGATCGCGACACCGATGGCGAGGATGACCCTGGGATCGGCGGGTTGCGTGCCGGAACGCCAGCCGTTCGGATGGAGCAGCATGACCAGTCCAAACGCAAGCGAAAACAAACCTGCGACAATCGTGGACCAGTGCGTCTTCCGCGTGATCAATGACCTGCCGGCGTCGAGGGAACTTACCTGGAGCATGCGGCACCTCTGTTCAAAGCGAACCGAGTCACGGCACCGCCGCGATTGAATGCGACTATAGCGGAAAGTGTGCGGTCGGGAGTCGAGCAGCGACAGGTACGGCGTGTCGGTCTGGCGGTTCCAAATGATCGCCCAGGCTACGTGCAATTGGGGCGTGGCAGGCGATCTTTCGCCGCAACCGCTTTTTGTGTACATTGTGGAAATTAACTCAAAATTATTTTTGCGCAACCCGCCTGCGCGTGTTCGCATTGCTCGCATTCAATCGTTCATCGCAGTTGGAACATTCCTTTCACTGCCAACGGAGCGCTATACCGATGCTGTCAGTCTTGCGCCCGCCTGCGCGTGGACCATCACGTGCAAACCGTCTCCGCGTTTGTCTGGCGCTGTTGGCGAGTCTGGCCGCGACGGTGGGCCACGCTGCGATTCCTGCGGTGGAGCATCAGGTGTTGCTCGATCTCTACAATGGCACGCAGGGCATGCAGTGGTCGCGGCATGCAGGCTGGCAGAGTGAGACGGGCACGGACTGCCTGTGGGAGGGTGTTCGCTGCGATGCCGAGCTCGCGCATGTGGTCGGGCTCGATCTGCGCGACAACCAATTGATTGGTGCGCTCCCCGCCAAACTCCACGGCCTGACCAAGCTGCAGAGTTTCGACGTCAGCGGCAACCGGCTCGGTGGTGCGATTCCGACGCTGCAGGGTTTGACCGTGCTGCAGTCGTTCGACGTCAGCCATAACCAGCTGGCGGGCGCCTTGCCCGCCTTGGACGACCTGTATCAGTTGCGACAGTTCGACGCGAGCCACAATCGTCTGACCGGTTCGCTGCCCCGTTTCGATGGCTTGCCGGCTGGGTCGGAGATTCGCGTCGATCACAATGAACTCAGCGGAGCCGTGCCGGCCCCGGGCTGCATCGCGCGTGCTGCGCTGCGTCCGAATTCCTTCAGCTATCCGAGCGCCGACGCCGCCATCGACGTTGCCTGGAACCGGATCATGACGCCGCCGTGGTGGCGTGATTGCCAGACGCGGGATCCGAAAATGGCAGCAACGTTTATTAGTGATAAAAGAGCCGAAATACCGATGATTGCGGATGTGCTCGCGGAACTGCAGCGGTGCTTGCCGCCCGACATCACCGTCGAGCGTCTGGGCCTGGACGACAAGCATCAGCTTGAGTTTCAAGTGATTGGCAAGAATGTCGCGACCGTGATCGCTACCTTGCAATCGTCGCAGCGATTCACCGATCCGAAGCTGGCTGGTGCGGTCACGCCCGATGTACGTTCCGGCCAGGAGCGCGGACGGGTGATCGCCGGTCTGCGCCCCGGCAGCCATCGCGATGGCGCTGATTCTTCGCAGTCATTCTTTGCACATGCCGACAGTGCGCCCGCGGAATTGAGTCAGCGTCCGGTTGACGCGATTGGCGGGCAGGTTGACGGAACGGGGACGTGCAGGATCGTTTCGAAACTGCCACTCACCGGCAGCGAACCGGACACGTACGCCAAGGTCGCGCTGCAGGTGCGCGTGCGTTGCACGGGTTCGATTTTTTCGATAGCGCCGTTTTTCGCCGCGCTTGAGCACGGTAGTCCTGCATTGTTTGTGCGGAATGTCTTTCTCTACACGCAGGTGTCTGGGTATGTACCTGCTGGCGAGAAGCAACCCGCGGACATCATCGATGTGCGCTTCAATCTGGAAGGATTTGTGCGCTAGCGTGCAGCATCTTGCACGGTGCCGAGCGCGGTGCGCGCCGGAAACTGCGCGGAGCCGATCGCTGCGATAAATGAATCGCTACCGTGGGCACTTCCACGCACCGCTTGACACGCACGGCTCAGTCCACGGATCGTTGTTGCGCCAATGGGGCATGAATCCTGAGGAGCGCAACATGCGGATACATTTTCTGGCTCTGTTGCCACTGGCGTGGGGGACGTTGAGCCTCCCTTGTGTCGCATCGGCGGCGGAGGATGAAGCGCTGGAGCTGGCAAGCCGCATTGGTCGTTACTCGGTCTCGTACACGGTAAATCCGGATGGTTCGTACGTGGAGGATCGCGAGTGGTCGCAGACCGCGTTGCTGGAGCGCGCGGTTGCAGACGTGAAGCAAACGTCGATCAGCTACAGTACGAGCATCCAGAAGGCTGAAGTGAAAGCCGCTTACACACTGAAGGCGGATGGGCGCCGAATCGACGCGCCGAAGTCCAATTTCCAGATTGAAACGAATACGGGCAAGGACAGCCAAGCGCCCCTGTTTTCCGATCGCACGACCATGGCCGTGGTTTTTCCGGAAGTCGCGGTTGGCGACAGCGTGGTGTTTTCCTATCGGCTGACGGCGACGAAGCCGATGTTTCCGAATGAATTCTCCGTTCAGGAAAATTTCTGGCGCACCCAGGCGTTCGACACGGTTGACGTGAAGATCGATTCGCCGGAAGCGCTTTGGGCGCAATTCGAGATGCACCAAATGAAAGAAGTGAAAAATACCGTCAAGGATGGACGCCGTTTGCTTGAATGGACGTATGCCAATCCGCAGCCGATCAAGTCGAAGCGCAAGGATTATTCGGTATTCGATGTGGAGGATGAGCCGGGCTACGCGTTCTCCACCTTTCACAATTACACCGAGATCGCAAAAGCCTATGCGTTGGGTGCACAGCCCAAGGCCGTGGTTACCGAACGTGTGCGCAAGCTGGCGGATGAGATTGTCGGTGTGCAGAAGGAACCGCGCGAAGTTGCGCGATTGTTATACGAGTGGGTAGCGGTGAATCTCAGCTTCGCGGGCAACTGCGTCGGCCTCGGCGCCGTGGTGCCGCACGACACCGACGTCGTGCTGGATAATCGCATGGGGGATTGCAAAGATCACGCGACGCTGCTGCAAGCGCTGCTGGCGGCCAAGGGCATCAGCAGCACGCAGGCGCTGGTCAATGCAGGCAGTGTCTACCGGCTGGCCAAGATTCCCGTGGCAGCCAGCGTGAATCACGTGATTGTCTACATTCCCAGCCTCGATCTTTACGCCGATGCGACATCCCAGTCGACCCCGTTCGGCATGCTGCCGAGCTCGGATGTCGGCAAACCCACACTGCTGATGGATGGCAGCAAAGTCGACAGCCATACACCGGCCGCACCGGTGGGCGGGAACCAGCAAATCATGAAAACTGTCGTGCGGGTGCAGCCGGACGGGTCCATTCAGGGCGAAAGCACAGTGACGTTGAAGGGGACATTTGCGCTTGCGGCGCGATCCAGTTTTCGCGACATGTCGAAGGAGCACGAAGAAGACCTGATCAAGGACTACTTCCAGCGGGGTGGCAATATCGGTAGCGGCAGCATCAAGCGGGACGATGCCAAAGCGCTGATCGACAGCTACGCGTTCACCACGACATTCGAGGTGAAAGAACTGCTGAATGTGCCCGGTCCCGGCGCATTCCATGTTGAGCCGGTAATTTTCAGCATTGTTCCGGTGTCCAGTTTTGCCGGTGCGGCAGTCGCAGACATCGAGACGGAACACGACACCACCTGTTCGAGCGCCGCGTCCACTGAGGAATACGAATACAAATTTCCGAAGAAGATGAAAATGCTGGCGACACCGGACAACGTGAAAATTGCGCTTGGCTTCCAGTCCTATAGTGCGACCTACAGGCTGCGCGGCGACACACTGACTGTCAAGCGCGTCTATGAGGATCGCACGCCGGGGCCGACCTGCACGCCGGAAATCGCGCAACAGCAGAAGGAGCTTGCGCGCAAGGTGGCTCAGGACCTCAGGGCGCAGATCGTCTACAAATAGTCCGTTTGCTGCATTCGTCGCTGGGGCAGCGCAGTGGAGGACTACCGGCCCCAAACCCCGCTGGACGCGAATCAAAACCGGGTCGGGTTATTCGAATCCGTCCGCAAACAGCAGGTCGATCGTATGGGTCTCAACGCCGGAGGCGCTGTAGCCGTGCGAATTCGTGCCGAGAAATTCCGCGCGTACGCTGCGTGACCCGGAATGGGTGAACACAATCTGGCAGCTGAATTGTGCGCTGCTGACCCCGGTCGGGGTGGGCGACGTGTCCGTGCAGGTTTCGCCCGAGTCGGCGGTCATGCGCACGCTGCCCGAGTTGGGAACCGGCATGGCAACCAATGTCGCGACAAACGTGACCACTTCGCCGAGCGCAGACGGGTCGGGCGTATCGAGCACGATCGATACATTCGTGACGGTGCCGGGCCGCAGCAGCGACACGATATTGCTCGCCGGCCGGCCGACGATCAACTGTGCGCGCTGGGAATCGTAGGCGTAGTTCATCGTGTTGCCAGCGTCGGCGACCGTACCGCGCACACTGTTGATCGCGGTGATCGCGCCGACCGTCGAGCCATCGCCAAAGCTCAGCGAAATGGCGCCTGCATCCTGTAGGGCTCCGTTGTTCCAGTTCGGGTGATAGCCGATGTAGTTGCCATTCTGCTGCGCGAAAATCACGCCATTGCCGACATAGTCCTGCGCGGTGGTGCCCACCAGCGAATCGAAGGCATTCACTAGGCCGCTGGTGCCGAACATGCCGTTGCCCCAGGTGATTGCGCCGGCAAACGCAGCAGTACCGTTCTTCCAGAGAAAGTTGCGCACGACATAGTTGCCGTTGCTGAGAGCCGTGGAATCAAAGCCGACATTGTCGCTCGCGTTGCCGAACTGTGAGTTACTCGTGGTGACCACCCCGCCCGCAGAACTGGTGCCGTTGCGCCAGGTAGCCGCACCGGCATTCGCGTTTGTTCCATTGTCCCAGGATGGACTATTCACGACGTAGTTACCGTTGCTGAGCGCTGTCACGCCACGGCATCCGACTTGGTCGCCGGCCGTGCTGCCGATCAGCGAGTTGCTCGCGCTGACCACCGCACCGCTGGTACTGTTGCCATCACGCCAGGTCACCGCGCCGACATCGGCGATTGCGCCGTTGTTCCATTCTGAACTTCGCACCACGTAGTGCCCGTTGCTCAGCGCGGTGCTGCCATAGCCACACGGGCCGTAGTTGCCGACCTTGTCGCCCGTCGTGCTGCCGACCAACGAGTTGCTCGCGCTGACCGTGCCACTACTGCTGCTGGTGCCGCTGCGCCGGGTGACCGCGCCCGCATCGACGACTACGCCGTTGTCCCAGAACGGACTGCCGACGATGTAGTCACCGCCGGTCAACTCGGTGATCTGTACGGCGCCGACGCGGTTGTTCGCGGCGCCGCCGATTAGCGAGTTGGCCAGGCCGAGCGTCCCTGTCGCGCCAGTGTTGCCATTGACCCAGGTCGATGCACCGGCGTCGATCGTGGCACCGTTGTCCCAGTCGGGACTGTTGATCACATAGTGTCCATTGCGCAAGGCGTATACATATCCACCCACGTTGTCGTTTGCACTGGAGCCCACCAACGCATTGCCGGTGCCGATCACGCCATTGCCGCCGGTCGCACCGTTGCCCCAGGCGACCGCGCCGGCGTTGACGATGCTGCCGTTGTCCCAGTAGTAGCCGCCCGCTACATAATTGCCATTCTGCAAAGCGAGTACCGGATCACCGATCTGATCGCCACTGGTGCTGCCCACGAACGAGTTGCCGGCACTCACTGCACCGGTGATGCCGCTCACTCCGCTGCCCCAGGTTGCCGCACCCGCATCGACCGCGCTGCCGTTGTTCCATTTTGGACTGCTGACCACGTAGTTGCCGTTGCTGAGCGCGGTGACGCTGCCCCAACCGACGTTATCGTCCGCGCTGCTGCCGACCAGAGAATTTGCCGCGCTGACAATTCCATGCGTGCCGACCGTGCCATTGCCCCAGGTGACCGCTCCCGCGTCGATTACACCACTGCTATCCCATTCGTAACTGACCACCACGTAGTTGCCATTGGTCAGCGCGACCGCGTAGTAACCGCCGACGCGATTGCTGGCGCTGCCGCCGACCAGCGAGTTGCTGACGCTGACCACTGCGTCGCTGCCACTGCTGCCGTTGCACCAGGTCGCCGCGCCGGCATCGAAAATACTGCCATTGTCCCAATTGGGACTCACCACGACGAAGTTGCCATTGCTCAGCACGGTCACGTAGCCGCTACCGATCTGATCGTCCGCACTGCTGCCGCGCACGGTGTAAATCCGGCTGCCGTCCGGCCGATACAGGTGCACGGCGCCGACATCGGCCGCGCCGCCGGGCGCGTCGTACAAGGGGTCGGTGACCACAAAATTGCCATTCGGCAGCAGCGTGACGCGCTGCCCAAACGCGCCGCTGCCGGCCGGACCGGAGATATCAATCTGGGCAGCGAGGAGGAGCGCCGGAAACAGCAGCGACAAAACGGCGAGGGTGGCTTGCAGGCGTGTGCGAGTCATGGCGTCGGTTTCCCAGGCAGGTTGATGCGGGTCGGCTGGCGTCGATCGCGTTGGGTCGCAATCGGTGACCGCACAGCGCGACACGTCCGTTGACGACGTCCTCGTTCATGCACGCGCATTCGCCAGCGCAGGCGAGCCGAGGTACAGGTGTGGTGTATTCCGTTTGTGGACATAGATAATCCACTACTCGAAGTCATCGGCGAACAGCGGCGGCTCGATCTCGACGGAGCCGATACTGCAGAAGGCACCATCACTGCCCGGACGGGATTCGCCGGTGGCGTCGATCGCAACGCCAAATCCTTTGCCATTCGCGCAGGCGGCGAGCGGAATCGCGTCAATGGCGGGGCTGTTTGTGCTCAGCGAATAGACCGGCATGCCCGACGAAACTACCCGAGGGCCCAGTTGCGCGGCGACATTGAGCAGGTTGCTGCTGGTGTCGCCGGAGATCACGCACGACGCATCGCTGGTGCCGATCAAGTTGTAGCCCAGACTGACCAGACTGGAACCTGCGCCGATGACGATGCAATCGGAACTTTGTGGTCCGGCCATGTTGCCGGCGATCAGCACATTGCGCAGCGTGTTGTTCTGCGCGCTCAGCGTGAGGCCACCCGCATACTGCGCAAAGCCGGGCGGATTGAGCGGGCCGGAGGTGTTGTTGACCACGCTCACAAAGCTTGCGTCGACGCCGCCGTAGATGATCAGGCCACCGCCGTAGACGCTGGCATTGTTGGCGATGGTGCCGTTGACCAGCGTGATGCTGTCACCGACTTCATACGGTGTCGAGCCATCGGCGTACAGGCCGCCGGCGAACTTGTTCTGGCCGCCGCTGATCTGCGAGGTCGCGTTGTCGACAATCGCGAAGCGTTCGAGGCGGTTACTTGCGACGTAGGGCTCGGTCGGTGAATTGTCCAGCGAGCGCACGCTGACAAACATGCCGCCGGCGACCGAATTTTCGGTCGGCGGTATCGCTTCCACATAGTTGTCCTTGACGACGACGTTGTAGAACAGGCTCTTTCCGCCTATCACCTTGATCCCACCCCCGCCGAGCGGTGCATTCGGGTCGTCCTCGAACGGGTCGGCGTGCAGCACGCCGCCGCTCAACGTGGCGTCCAGCAATGCGAACGCCAGCGGATAGTCGATGTTTTCGTAGGCGGGCACGCTGACCCGCGAACCGCGCACTTCCAGCACGCGATCGAATCCCGCGCTGACGATCTTCACGTCGTCCGCGTCGCCGGCGCCGTACAGAGTCATCTGGAACGGCTCGTCATCGCTGAGCAGCTTGACGTCGAGATCGCCGCCGTCGGCATCGACATTCGGGTTGAACGCGCGATTCAATGCGTAGGTGCCTGCGGGCAGCTTGACGAACCAGCGCCCGCGACTCGCACTGCCTTCCTGTGCCACGGCGCGCAAAGTGCACACGTTGCCCAATGCCAGGCATACCCCATCGCCGGGGTTGAGGTCAGGCAGATCACTGAAGGAATTCACGATCGCATCGAATTTTTCTTCGTACGCACCGAGGTCGCAGGAGGTCGGGCGTGACACGCCGCGTGTGTCGCTGGTCAGACAACGCGTGAGCGTGTTGCTGGTGCTCGGATTGCCCGCATCGAGTGCCGCACTGCCCGGCATCAGCGCGTGCGTCGGTAGGCCCGATCCAAAGTCGAACAGTGGGGAAAGGCGCGCATCGCTGTTGGGCGGAATGCCGGCGAATGAAGCAAACGTGCAATTGGATAGAGTCCCGATCATGGTGTGCGTGCGTGCGCCCAACTGGCTGATCGAGGAACAGAACAGGTCCTGCGGGCTGCCGTTGGTACTGGCGTTGTCGACCAGCACGCTATTGGCGAGGTTCACGCCAGTCGTGCTCGCACCCTGGAACAGGATCCCGCCGCCGGTACCGCCCCGATTGCGCGCGACGGTCGAATTGCGCAGGCGAAACCAGCTGCTCGAATACATTCCGCCGCCACTGACGGTCGCCGTGTTGCCGCTGAGGGTGAGATTGTTCAGCACCGCTTCAAAGCCGCTGGTCTGTTGCAGCATGACGCCGCCGCCGTAGATGGCAAAATTGTCAAAGATGGAAACTTTATCGAGCGTGAGCAGGCCCGATCCGGATGCGTAAACGGCGCCGCCGCGATCCGCCTTGCCGCTGCGCAGCACGCTGCGATTGATGGTCAGTGTGGCGTTGGCCCCCTTGCGAACGACACCGCCATATTCGCCACTCACACCGAGCAGGCTGCCGCCGATCACCGTGACGTCGTTCAACGTCAGTGAGCCGGTGCCCAGTACGTCGAGCGCCCGATCCAGCGGGGGACCGACGATGATCGACTGGGTCGGATTCGCTCCCTGGATGATGATCGTGCTGGTGATGTCGAGATCGCCGCTGAGATTACCGTCCTCATCGTTGCCAGCGCCGTTCTGCGGCGTGAAATATGGGTGGGCATCAGATTGCGTCAGCACCAGCGTGTCGGTTCCGGATCCCGTCGTGCATGGCGGCGTGGCGCTGTCGGTGTTGGCCGAACGGATCGCCTGACGCAAGGTGCAGCCGCTGAGGCCGTCTGGCGATACGTTGATTGTCGCGGCCTGCACCGATGCGCCAGCGCAAAAGCACGCCGACACGATGACTCTGCATATTGCCGTTCTGAACGTCGCATTCATGGGCGTCGGCTCCGTAGCAGGGGATGCTGCCGGTGCCAGCGAAGCGGGACTGAAGCCTGCCACACCGGAAACGATGCATCGTCATTCGGCTACAAATACCGAACTGCAGGAAAACGAACACGCTCGATCAACGCGTTCAGGTTTGCGGGCGTGAGCCCGCGCTGGAGCCCGCCGTCGGGCGATCCCGGCAAGTTCAGGGCGTCACCAGCCGATTGCTGTCTTGTCAGGGGCGGGACGCGGTTGCGATCAGGAATAGTCGACGCGCAGTTCGGTGCCGAGCGCCTGCAGAAAATCCCGCGCGTCGAAGACTTCACCGGCAGCGCGCACGCCCATGACTGCGACCTTTGCGTGGAGAATGCGCTCCATCGCTTCCACCACGAGAGGCGCACTGATGGCGTAGATGTCCCGTCCGCTGGCGACCGCGCGGCGTTCCACCGAACCCCTGCGGGCGACAACATCCACCACAAACTGTTGCGACGAACGTCCGCTCGCATCGGTTGCGATGGGCGGTGACGGGTCGGAGCTGGACAGATCCTGCAGCGGCGCCGTTGTCATCCAGGTGCGTATATCGCTGGCGTCGATATGTCGTGGAATCGTGACGCTGTCTGCAGTCAGGAAATCGCCGACGACAGTCTGGGTGCCGAACGGCGCAGGAAATGTCCAATCCACCATCGGTGCCGCATCGGTGCGGTACTCCAGTTGTTGGTTTGTATAAACAAGCCGACGACCGCCGCGACGTTGCCGGGAAGTCTGGATGGTGGCACGGGTGCCCGCCGTCGGCTTCCAGCTGCTCAGCGCGTAGGCGATGCGGATTTCGTCTGCGCTGGTCCAGTCCTGCAGGGCGGCGGTGGCCAACAGATTGCCCAGTCCGCCGTAAAACGCCATGGACGGAACGATCACGATGCCCGCCTTCTGCGCGGCCACTGCGTAAAGCTCGAAGGTCGCGGCGGCCACTTCAACCTCGGCGGCGACGTCGAGGTAGGGAATCCTGGTCCGCAACGCGGCTTCAATCAGCGGGACCGCCGTAGCAGCAAACGGGCCTGCACAGTTGAGCACAGCTGCAGTGCCATGCAAGGCACGGTCGAGGGCATCCGCGTCATCCATCGCTGCGGCTCGCGCGCTCAAGCCGCCCGTGCTGGCGGTGAGCTGCTTGAGCTTGCCGAGGTCGCGCCCTGATGCGATCGGCCGCCAGCCCCGTCGTTGCAGTTCGGCCACCACGAAACGGCCGGTATGCCCGTAGGCGCCGTAGACGATGACGCTCGCTGCAGTTGCCATGAGATAGTTCCACTGGTTTAAAGGTGCAGGACGCAGCGATAGGTAAAGATGACCCACGCTCGGCGTGCATTCCGAAGCAGGCGCCGCCGCCGTCTGCGGCGCGTCCCCTGGTCAAACGTCCCAGAGCCGGCGTGCTTCTTCGGCGATCACGTCGGGGCGCTCTTCCGGCCAGAACAACTTGCTGCCGGATAGCCGGCGTACACCGCGGGAATTGCCGAGAATCCGATCCAGGTAGTCCGGGCTTTCCGGCGCGAAGATCGAGTCGGCCATTCCCCAGACGATTCGCGTCGGCACCGTGCTGTGTCGGAGCGCTGCTTCGATGCCAAGCAGTGGGTTGTGCTCGAGCGCAAGCGCATAGGCGTGCACCAGACTCGTGCGGCGCAGTGTCGACAGCAGCGGACCGAAATAGGTGTCGATGGCTTCGTCGGTGGGCTGAGTCGGGTCGGCGTAACACATGCCGCCGATGCCGGTCGCCGAGCGAGCGAGGTCCTTGTCGGACCACCAGGGTGCCAGCCATTCGTCGACGAATCGGCCCTGTTTCGACAGCTCGATGACCGGCTGCATCGCCGGCGGCGGACAATCCGTTTCCACATCGCAATTCGTCAGCAGCAAGCTGCGCACCCGCTGAGGGTGTTGGGCCATCAAGAGCTGTGCGACGGCGCCACCGCTGTCGCTCGCCACCAGATCGACGCGATCAATGCTCAACTGGTCGAGCAGCGTCGTCAGCATCGCGACTTGCGCGTAAGGCGCCACGTCCTGGCCTTGTGCCACGCGCGTGTAGCCCAGCCCCAGAAAATCCGCTGCGATGCAGCGTCGGTACGGCGAGAGTCGATCCAGTGCGCCACGCCACTGGAAACTGTTGAGAGGAAATCCGTGCAGGAACAGCGCCGCCGCGCCCTTGCCGCGTTCGACGTAGGCGATGTCACCGAAACGCGACTTCGCGTAGCGCCGCAAGCTGTGAAACGTGGAGGAATCCATGTTTCCATTCGTCGCGGCGAACGCCGAATTGCGCGTGCGGCCCACGCAACTGCTGACGGCGCATGCTGCGATCGTTCTGCTTGCCAAATTGAGGAAGTGCCTGCGATTCATGGCCTTCGTTTCCGATGAGTACGTGTGGGTGTTGATTTTTCCGGGCGCACGGCCCCGCTTGCGCGGTAGTTACACCGCACCTTTGGCGTCGGATACTGAGTAGGTGCTGCTGGGGGATGCGCCATCGCGTCGCGACACGATGGCAATCCTTTCCCGGATGTCGCGCGCTGCGTCGCGCGTCAGTCAGTTGCTGGCGAGCCAGTGTGCTCGCAGCTCATGGTTGAATGCGGACCAGCGTTCTTCCGGGAAGAAAATCCGCGCGCCTTCAAATTCCACACGCTTTCGCGTGCCGGGAATCGTGTCGGCCAGCCAATGCGACCACCGCTTATCGAAGTAAATGTCGTCGGTGCCCCAGACGATCAAGGTCGGTGCCCGCAATGCTTTCAGCGCCAGCTCGATTGCCAACGTATGCTGGTGGTCGAATGCGCCGAGAAATCGTTGCAAGTCATGGGTGCATTGTTCAGACCGTACAAACGGGCGCAAGTACACATCAATACTCTCATCCGGCAACTGCTGCGGATCTTCATAGGCCGGCCCCAGGGCCTCGGGCGAGCGATAGATCGCCTTGTCGGCCAGCATCGCATCGAGCGCACCGCGCAATCCGCCCGCGGCCGCCATCGCCAGGAACGGTTTGAATGCTTCGGGTGGCCAGTTATCGTGCGCATCGCAGTTGGTCAGGGTCAGGCTGCGCACATACTGCGGATGCAGCGCCGCAAAAATCTGCGCGATGCCGCCGCCGCTGTCGTTGCCAACCAGATCCACCTGCGCGATGTTCAGGGCGTCGAGAAATTGCCGGAGCATGTTCGCGTTGTCGGTTACTGATACGCCGACGTCCGCTGCAACTTCCGTATCGCCGTGTGCGAGCAGATCGACCGCGATGCAGCGTCGGATGTCGGACAGGTGAGCCAGCTGATGGCGCCACAGATGACCGTTCAGCAGCACACCGTGCACAAACAGGGCAACCGGACCGCTGCCCTCCTCTCGGTAACTGATCCGGCCCGAGCGTGTATCAACGCTCTGACGAGGCATATTGCTAGAGGTGCCGTCCATGGTCAGCCCTTGCTCGGCGCAGCCGCAGACGCATACGCCTCCTTGAGTTTGATCGCACAATCGTCGCAGCACACTTCAACCGCCTTGCCGCCGATCTTCACGCTGTAGGAATCCTTGTCCAGCGGACAGTCGCAGGCCGCACAGGTTTTCTCGCTCATGACATTACGCTCCACCGTCACCCGACGTCCGGGTGTGTGCAGTAGGCCACCGCGGGACGAGTAGCGCTGTCAGATTCTTTAGCGACTTGCGCAGGCCGGCTTCAGCGGTGCAGGGCCGACTGACGAAACTCGGTGGGCGAGCGGCCGTAGGCCTGCGCAAACGCGGCACTGAAATGACTGTGGCTGGAGAAACCCAGATCGTGGCTCAGGGCACTGAGATCCTCGTATTCGCCGAGCAGGTCCAGAGCGCGTGCCAGACGCAAGCGCAACTGGTAGCGATACAAAGGCAATCCTTCCACTAGTTGAAAAACCTGGGTGAGATACACCGCTGATACGCCGACTTCGACCGCAATGTCGGCGAGCGACCAGCGACGTGACAGGTCGCTCGCCAGTACGAGTTTCGCGCGGTCGACCAGGCGTTGGCGGCCGGTGCTCGCGCCCGCGACATGCGCCGTGCGCGGACCGAGCGATCGTTGTGCAAGGGTCAGTGCCAGACTTTCCGCCTCCAGCGACTCCGCGATGCTCTCGCGCAGGCTGTGCCGCAGCAGCGCAACCAGAACTTGCGCGCGCGGATCGATGCGCAGCCTTTGCGGCAGGAAAGCGACCGCGGCGCCATCCTGGATCAGGGTGGACGGCACCAGCTCGCGCAGCATGGATTCCTCGATACGCAGGATCAGGCTGGCGTCGCCACCCGGTACCGGATGGCTGAAGCGATACTCCTCATTCGCGTTGGACAGCAGCACCTGGCCGGCTTCGGCGACAGCGATGTCGTCCTGGCGGTGACGCACAAAGAGTCCGCGATACGGGAACACCAGGTGCGTTGCCGCGGCGCACTCCTCGCCCGGTTCGTGCTGGCCGTTGCCGGGACAGCACGCGTCCCACACGGCGACGGTGGGTGTCTGAAGCAGAAGATCGATGCTGAATTCCGCCATGCCTGTCGTGTCCGTGGTCCCCATCGCTCTCCGGCGTATGAGCGGCGCGATCGCGCTGATTGATCAAAGAGTACCGAAACGCGCTTTGTTCCCAATTCACATCGACGTGTTCGCTCAACCGTCGCCGCGCATGCGCAGCTTCAGCCCTTTGAGAAAATTGCGCAGCATCTGATCGCCGCAGAGGCGAAAATGCTTGTGGTCGGCCTGACGGAACAGGGCGGTGAGTTCCGGCTTGGTGACCGGAAAGCCCGCTGCCTCGAACGTCTGGTGCATGTCGGCGTCCTTCAACTGGAACGCGACGCGCAGTTTCTTCAGCACCACGTTGTTGGTCACGCGTTTTTCCACCGGACGCGGGGGCAGGCTTTCGTCCCGACCGCGGCAATGAAACACCAGTCCGTCGAGGAAATGTGCGAGCACGCGGTCGCTGCATTCGACGTAGTCGACATCGTCGTCCTTTTTCAGGAAGGCCTGCACATCGGTTTTCTCGATCGGAAAATTCGCGTCCGCCAATTTGACGATCTCGACCAGTTTGATATCGCTGAGATCGAGCGTGTAGCGGATGCTGCGCAATACATCGTTGTTGATCATGATTTTTCCAGTAATGCCATGCCCGCCGGTCATCGGGACCAGGCGGTTTGCGCGTCAGGTCGGGTCTTCAGGAGCATCGGAACCGACGCTCACCCGCGCATTCTGCCGCATTCGACGCCCGCGGGTATCAGCGGCGCCCGATCGGACGGCAGTCCGTCAGGCCTGGAATGCACGAAGGGAAAATGGAACAAACCCGCAAAGCCGACGCGCGAGGCTGCGGGTCGCGACGCGACGGTGCGCAGAACGGATCTGGTCCAGCCAGGAGTCGGCGGGAAGCTTCACGAATGTGGGTAGGCCGGATCGGACCGCATGCGGCTACACGGCGCGCCACGACCGTCGCGACATGGCTAGCGATGCGAGGCGCCAAGCGATTGCATCCACTGCGCGATGCGCGTAGTGACGGGCTGTGGATCACGCAACCAGTCGAAGTGACCGGCTCGACCGCCGCTGAATTCGTTGGGCCCGATCTGGTCGCGGCGGATCGGCGCCGCGCGGAACTTGTCGAGCAGATGCGTCAGCGAAGCAGGAGGCACGTAGTTGTCTTGACTCAGGTGCAGCGCCAACACCGCCGCGCGTACCGTGCCGAGTGCGGCTTCCAGGTCGCGGTCGATGCCATCAACCTGGTAACTACCGCGCAAACCGCTGCGCGCCCACTCGCGCACCACGCTGCGCGCTTCGCGTCCCGCAAAACCAACCCGGTCGCCGGGAAAATATCCGCACACAGCGGACAGCGCCCGAAACGCACCAAATACCCCGAGCAGAATCGGTTGCTGCCAGCCCGGAAACGATCGCCACCACGGCTGCCCGCTGCCGACAATCACGTAACCGGCCCATTGCTCCGGATGCAGGGCAAGGGCCAAGCCCGCGAGTTGCGCGCCAAGACTGTGTCCGCCGACATGCCAGCGTATCCCGGGGTAGGCTTCGCCGAGTTGGGTCTGGCTGACGCGAATATCCTCCAGCAGTTGCCGGTAGCCCCAGTCCACGTTCCGGCCGGCGCGTACCGCACTCGATGCGCAACCGCGAGCCTCATGCAGGGCCACGCCGATCCCCAGCGCGTGCAGCGATTTTGCGAAGGTCGTGTACTTTCGCGCAGGAACGCCCATCGCCGGCACCCACAGGATTCCGCGCTGGGCACCAGGCGGAACCCAGCTGACGAGGTCGGCGCCTACCGCATAACGAGGACGTAGTACGACGGCTTCCAGCGGCACGGGATCGGCGAGCAGGTTCATGGCGAAATCGCGTCGAATCGGAAATCGGGGCGACAGTTTCGCCGAAGTTGGCCGCAAAGGGGTGGAGCGATTCCGGCCAATTCAGTGGCGGCTTTCACCTATGTCAAAATAGATTCAGCTGGCTATTGGCTTTTTATATGAACGCGCGTATCCTTCGCCGCACTGTGTTTGCTTGGGTCACTGTGAACTGTGGCCTGATGCAGTAGATCAAACGATCCGCTTCATCGATTCGCCTCGCTTGCTCCCTGCAACCTCAGTCTCGGCCACACACGTAAGCGCCGTGATTTTTTCAATCTGTTTCATGGAGTTAAGATATGTCGAATCGTCAGAATGGTACGGTCAAGTGGTTCAACGACGCCAAGGGCTTTGGATTCATCACCCCGGAAAGCGGCGCTGATTTGTTCGTGCACTTCCGCGCAATCCAGGGCACGGGCTTCAAGACCCTGCAAGAAGGACAGCGCGTGAGCTTCGTCGCCGTGCAGGGCCAAAAGGGCATGCAGGCTGACCAGGTTCAGGTCCTGTAATACCTTTCAGACCTCGGTCTGACTAAGAGCCCCGGGTGGAAACACCCGGGGCTTTTTTATGCCCGGATGAAGGACAGCAGTCTCGCGGCGCTGCGCACTGCACCGGGGCTTTTGTATAAACGTATAGGAGAGATGGCGGCCTGTCGCGCGGCGATGCCGATCGAATCTCCGTCGGGGTCTAATCCTGCGGCGATAGCGGAATTGTGTGCCCGGAAACGCACAAGGCCCGCTTGCGCGAGCCTTGTGGTGACCGGGACAGCAGTGCTGTGAAGCATTGCCGTGAATCTGGTCGGGGAGACAGGATTTGAACCTGCGACTTCTACGTCCCGAACGTAGCGCTCTACCAGGCTGAGCTACACCCCGAGTGAGTCGCGCATGATAGCGGCGAGTCTTTGGCTTGGCAACAGTGCGACGCGTTGTGACGTTTCACTGTGATGATCCGCTGTGACAGACGCGCGGCGGGCTTCTGCTAGGCTATGCGCCCTCGCGCAGATCGCGCGCTGCCCGTAGGACAGAGGAATTCATGGCGCTGACTCCCGCCCGCACGCCGCCCGGCGTGCTTGAGCTGCTGCCGCTCGATCAGATCGCTTTCCAGGACATGCTGGACACGGTCCGGCGCAACTTCGAGCGCTTCGGTTTTCTGCCGATCGAAACGCCGGTCATGGAACTGACCGAAATCCTGTTGACCAAGCAGGGCGGCGAGACCGAGCGACAAGTGTACTTTGTGCAATCCACCGGGGCGCTGGAAAAAGGCGGCACGCCGGAACTCGCGCTGCGCTTTGACCTGACCGTGCCGCTGGCGCGTTATGTCGCCGAGCACGAGAACCAGCTCAGCTTTCCATTCCGGCGCTACCAGATGCAGCGCGTCTACCGCGGCGAGCGGGCCCAGCGCGGGCGTTTCCGCGAGTTCTACCAGTGCGACATCGACGTGATCGGCAAGGATGCGCTGTCGATACGCTTCGATGCCGAGCTGCCGGCCGTCATCTACAACGTGTTTCGTGACCTCAAGATCGGTCCGTTCACGATCCAGCTCAACAATCGCAAGCTGATGCGGGGTCTGTTCGAAAATCTCGGCGTGACCGATACCGAACGGCAGATGCTGGTTTTGCGAGAAGTGGACAAGCTTGACAAACGTGGCATCGAACACGTGCGCGAGACCTTGACCGGCGCCGACTTCGGCATGTCCGCAGACGCCGTGCAGAACATACTGGATTTCGTGCAGATCCGTTCCAGTGGACATGCCGACGCGCTCGCGCGACTGGATGCGCTGGGGCAGGGCAACGAGGCCTACAACGAAGGCATCACCGAATTGCGCCAGGTGCTGGAGCTGATTCGAGCTTTCGGCGTGCCGGAGAGCTTCTACGTGTTGAATCTGTCGATCGCGCGCGGACTGGACTACTACACCGGCACCGTCTACGAGACGCATCTGAACGATCACCCGCAGATTGGCTCGATCTGCTCGGGTGGCCGCTACGAAAATCTCGCCTCGAACTACACGAAATCGAAACTTCCCGGTGTCGGCATTTCGATCGGTGCGACGCGCCTGTTCTGGCAGCTGCGTGAAGCCGGTTTGCTGAAAAGTGCGGAAAGCACGGTGAAGATCCTGATTGCGAATCTGGATCCAGCTTTGCTGACCGACTACATCCAGCTGGCGACAGAATTGCGCAGAGCAGGCGTCAACACGGAAGTTGTCCTGGAAGTCAGCAAACTCGACAAGCAATTGAAATATGCCAATCGTGCCGGCGTGCCGTTCGTGATCATGCTGGGGTCCGACGAGGTAGCCACGGGCGCGGTGACGGTCAAGGACATGCGCAAGCAGGAACAATTCAAATGGCCGCGCAACGAACTTATCAAGAATCTGCGTGTGGAGCTGGAACAGGCTGAGGCGATGCGCGCCGGTTGAGTCGGAAGCGGCGCAGGAGCGGACTCCTGGCTTGCGTCATCATTTTTCCAGGGACTTCCGCTGGGGCGGAACGGATCGCAGGATGGATGATTGCGCTGACGAAGCGATGCTGTGCTGCCTCGGACCGATTCATCTGCCGGCGGGATAGAAGTCCACGCGGACGCGAAGCCGTGATCGAATTTTTGCAGAACACTTCAAAGTGAAATTTTCCATGCAGACGATAGTGCTTGATGGCTTTTCCCTGACGCGCGCGCAAGTGGCGACGGTCGCAGCCGGGGCCAGCATTGCCCTGGATCCAGGCGGTCTCACGCGTGTCCAGCGCACGGCGGATTTTCTGGCCGCGAAAGTCACGCAAGGTGAGCCAATCTACGGAGTGACGACCGGATTCGGCAGCAATGCCGACAAGCTGCTCGGTGCCCATCGCGCCCGCGACGAATTGCCGGGAGGAAATCCGGAGCGCAGCGAAGGCACGCTGATGGAGGAACTTCAGCATAACCTCGTGATCACGCATGCGGTGTGTGTCGGCAAGCCGTTTTCGACCGAAGTGGTCCGAGCGATGCTCGCGATCCGCGTGAACACCTTGATGCGCGGCCATTCGGGCATACGCGCGAGTACGCTGGAAGCCCTCGCGGCGTTGCTCAATTGCGATGTGATTCCGGTGATCCCGGAGAAGGGTTCGGTCGGTGCGAGCGGTGATCTTGCACCGTTGTCCCATTTGGCCATTGTGCTACTGGGCGGAGGGGAAGCTTTTCATCGTGGCGAACGCCTGCCGGGCGCGGAAGCACTGCGTCGTGCGGGCCTTGCGCCGCTGCGATTGTCGTTCAAAGAAGGCTTGGCACTGAACAATGGCACCACCCAGATGCTCGCGACGGCAACCCTGGCATTGCAGCGTTTGGAACAGCTGATCGAAACCGCCGATGTCGCGGCCGCGATGACCCTCGATGCCTTTGCCGGTCGCACCGGCGCGCTGGCGGACAAAGTACACCAGTTGCGTCCGCACCCGGGTCAGATCGACAGCGCCGCCAACCTGCGCCGTCTCCTCGAAGGTTCCACGCTGGCTGACATTCCCTATCATCTGGTACCGCGCTTTCGCACCTGGCTTGCCGACGCGTGGACCCAGACGGAGGATCGCGAGCAACGCTTCGACCTGGGCTGGGACTACGTGCCGGCCACGCAACGTCACGGCAAGGAATCGTTCTACGCCCGCTTCCTGCCCTTCAAAGGCGGCAAGAAACATCAGCCACAGGACGCCTACTGCCTGCGTTGCGCGCCGCAGGTGCACGGTGCGGTGCGCGACGCATGGATGCAGGCCTGCCGAGTCATCGACATAGAGCTCAATGCGGTGACCGACAATCCGTTGATTTTTCCGGATGTGGAAAACGCGGAGGTCATTGAGGATCAAGTCATTTCCGCCGGGCATTTCCACGGCATGCCGCTGGCACTGGCGATGAGTTATGTCAAGGCGGCAATTCCCGTGCTTGCGTCGATTTCCGAGCGTCGCCTGAACAAATTGGTCGATCCGGCCAACAACGATGGCCTGCCCGCGTTTCTGATCGGCAACGAAGACGCGACCGACTCCGGCTTCATGATCGTGCAGTACACCGCAGCCGCGCTGGTCAACGATTTGGCGACGCGCGCGCATCCCGCTTCGGTGTATTCGATTCCGACCAGCGCGAACGCCGAGGATCATGTGTCCATGGGCGCCAACGAAGCCCGACACGTGCTCGAAATGACCGAGGATCTGTCGCACGTGCTTGCCATGGAATTGTATACGTCTGCGCAGGCCCTGGAATATCGCCTGGATATGCTCAACGCGGCGCGTCGTCTCGCGGCGCGAGGCGATTGGGCCGCGATCGCGGGCAAGATCGTGGGGGCGCCGCCCGCCGATCATCCACACCACGCGCAGTTTCGAAGCGAGGTCGAGGCCTTGATGCGCGCACTGGCAGACGCTGGTGAGTTCCGTGCCGGCACCGCGGTCGCCGTGGTGTTTGGGCGTATCCGCCAGCATGTGGGATTCATGCAGCGTGACCGCGCCATGGATACCGATGTGCGCGTCATGTGCGAGCTGGTAGCGAGTGGCAGCCTGCTGGCCTAAGGTTGGCGCAAAGTCTCGTTTTCACTTTGTGCGCAGAGCCATTCCTGAGGAGCGCAGGAATGGCTGCCCGAGAAATCCGGGGGTCAGTTGAATCCGTCGCGGAAAATCAAATCGCCCTGCGCGCGGCAGGCGGTACCGCCGGCTTCCAGGCGGACATTGTCGATTGACCAACCTTCGTCAGTCGCGCCTGAGTCACTGGTCAGGCGCCAGCGCAGTCGCACGGCGGCCTGATTGTCCAGTTGCGGCAGACTGATCGCGCTGCTCTGCCACGTGGTCTGACCCGAGCAACGCAACACTTCCGAATACGTCGGTGTGGTTGCGCCGCCGTTGACGCTGATCTCGACGTGCCCGTAGTCGTAGCCCGACTCCGTTTTGCACTTGTGGTCAAAGCGCAAAACCGCTTCGTCATAACCGCTGAGGTTGAGCAGTGGCGAGGTCAGGCTGGTGTTGAGGTTGTTCGCATAGTTGCCCGAGGGGCTGTCAGTCCAGACCTTGCTCGCATTCCCGCCGACATTGTTGACAATGCCCCAAGGCGATTGCGCCGACCAACCCGGGTTGATGCCTTCGACGTTGTCCTGGAACAGTGCGCACGAGCTGGCGAGCACGAAGTCGCGCTGCAGATCGTCGCCGCCGGCAAGATTCATGGCGGTGAGGTGCTCGGTCATGTGACCCGGTGCGGAAACCTGCATGTCGACCGCGCCCGGATGCAAACGTTGGCTGTAGACGCCGCCAGCATCGGTGCTCAGGACCGATGTGCCGATCTGGATCGAGGCGGCGACCGGCAGCAGCGTCGTTGCGTCACGCACCGTCCCGTGCACGGTCGCGATTTCATTGGCGTGGGCAATTTCCACATAAATAGCCTTGGGCGGACCTTTCGCGCCGTTGGCGTCGCTGCCCTGTACGTAGATGATGTGTTTGCCGGAACTCAGTCCATTGGTGGGAAAACTGAGTTGCGCGATTTCGCTACCGCTGTTGAAGCTGCCATCGCCTGCGCTCATGGCGAGTCCAACGGCGCCACTTTCCCACGGCAGCAGGTCTGCGTAGGCCACTGCACCAGCCACGTTCTGCGTGGTCGGAATCGGCGGCGCGCCGGCTTGTGGTTGCGCTGTCCGGTTCAATCCGGTGTCGTCCACCGTGGCGTGCAGGGTGACGGTCTCGCCGGCCACGGCCAAGTCCGGGCTCACGCTGATTGCAGTGATGTCCGGCCCAAACGGAAGCTTGTAGGGCTGATTGAGGGTGCGCGCAGCGTAGCGCAAAGTGGCAAAGTTTTTTGGAAAAGTGCTGCTTTCAAAGGATGCACAATTCTCGAAAAATGCGACCCCCAGTTCGATCGTGTACGCCGGCACGCCCAGCGGTCCGTATGCCGAATCGTCGGTCGTGCCTGTCGTCGGATAAAGACCGATCGATTGCTGCGGATCGTAGCCGTTGAACCAGGCCATGCGGCGCCCGAGAAATTCGAGTGCAGCCCCGTTCGGCGCGAGGCCGGTGGTGTCGCCCCATGGCCACAGAACCAGCTGCGAATAGCTATGGATGTCGAGGAACAGGCCTTGCGTGGTGTCCGGTGCCGGTGTGGTCAGGTCGTCTGGACGCAAGTCCGGATAGATACTTTGCACATAGTTCACAACGGCCTGTGTTTCCGGTTCCGAACCACCTGACGGTCCGCGGAAGGTTTCATTGCACACACTGGTACTCGCGCCGGCGCCGCCCCAGTGGAACGGAAAATTCCGGTTCAGGTCGATGCCGTTGCTGGTCGCGTCGCTGCTGCACAAGCCGTTGGTGCGGTCGGTATTCTTGCGCCAGGACAAGCCGGTTTCCGCCTGCTTGCGGCCATCCGGGTTGGATTGCAGCAGCAGATGGAATTCGTTGTGATCGAGCAGCCAGGTCGCCTCGGCGTCGATGCCGTAGTTATTGACGAGCCATTCGGCAAAGCGCGTATTGAGTTCAGCCGTCGTGTATTCCCGCGCGTGTATGGCGGTCATCATGAACATTTTCGGCTTGGTCCCGGCGATCGCCGAATTGGTCAGCTTGAGTACGGTCAGGTCGTAGCCTGCGTTGCCGCCCGGTGTAAGCTTTTCCCAACTGTCGCCGATGTCGATCTTGCTCGCCAGATTGGGGTGTGCCGCGATCAGCGCGTCCATCGAGGTCTGGGTTTCCTCGACCGTCCGATAGCAGCTGTAGCCCGGTATGCTTTTTAGCGATTCACCGACACCTTGCAGGTTGATCTCGTCGGTTGCCGCCTTGTTTTGCTCGACGACAACACCGAGCGTGTCGAGCCATGCCCGGTCGGTCTTGCCGACATCGACGGTTACCACCTGCTTGGTGCGGTCAACGCGCATGTGGGTGAATCGCTCAGCGAGCTGTCCGATCATCGCCTCATTTCGGTAGTGAATTTCCGCGACTTCGCGACTGGCCGCGGCGAAATCGCTGGCCATGCCGGGAGCCAAGGGGGTACCGACCGCAAGCAAGGCCATCGCGAGCAAAGACAAACGCATCACTATTCCCCTGATTCCGTTAACGCAAAACGGCGATCATAGGCCTTTGCAACCGCATAGATGGCAATGCTGCGTCGCAAAAAAGTGTGATGCAGTTCGCGGAATCACGAGAGTTTGCGAGGCCTCGTGGGAAAGCGACTACGCGGCAACCATCTGTTGCACTACCCGGTTGCGACCGGCGCGTTTGGCTTCGTACATTGCCTCGTCGGCGCGTCGCAGCAGCGTTTCGGGTTGCACGTCGGCGGCGTTGCTGGTCGTGGCAATGCCAACGCTGACGGTCAGACGCACCCGCTTGCCGTCGTCGGCACTGATCGATTGCGCCGACACCCGCTGGCGGATTGACTCGCCAATCCGCCGGGCATCAAGCTGGTCCGCACCCGGCATCAGCACGATGAATTCTTCGCCGCCGAAGCGAGCCACGATGCTGCCTTCGCCCGCTGCTTCCACCAGCACGGCGGCGATCGTGCGAAGACAGTCGTCGCCGACCAGATGACCGTAGTCATCGTTGACGTGCTTGAAGTGATCGAGGTCGGCAACCAGCAGGGAGTAGGGTTTGGCTGCTGCGACGCAAGTTGCCATCGACGGTGCGAACACCGTATCGAAGTGTCGACGGTTGTAGACGCCGGTCAACCCGTCGCGCGAGCTGTATTCGCGCAAGCGTGCGTGGGCGACCCCCAACTGATCCAGTGCGGTACTCAATTCCAGAGTGCGCTCTTGTACGCGATGTTCCAATTGTTCCGTTGCATCGCGCGCAATCCGTTCGTTCTCGCCGCGTAACGATGCCCATCGATAGGCGAGGGCGAAGGACAGCAGGATCATTTCAGCGGCCGAGCCGATCTGCATGCCGTACTCGGTGAAGAAGTTTTTCGGCAGCATACCGAACGAGACCATCGCGTAGATCATCGTCCCTGCCAGCAGGGTCGCCCAGGCCAGCAGGAACAGCAACGCGGGTCGGAATCCCCGACGTGCGGCGACCACGGCGCAGCCGATGATCGCAGCTACACCAGGAAAGACCGCGGCAGTGCCGATCTTCACCGCGATGCGGTAGTCCAGGAACGGCGACAAGGCCAGCATGATCGCGTGGAATGCGATCAGCGCGAGCACGACGCGATCCCCATAGGGCATGCGGCGCGGCAACTCGAGGAAATCGCGGGCAAACAGCTGCATGAACAGCATGGCCATCGACATCGACATCGGGATTGCCGCATTCGCGAGCCATGGCGAATCGGGCCAGAGATATTCGAAGGCCAGCCCGTTCAGGCAGAACAGCACCAGGCCAAAGCCGGCGACGTGCGTGCTGTAGAACAGATGCGATCGATCCCGCATCGACAGGAACAGGATAAAATTATAAAAAAACAGGCCGAATAGAATGCCGTAGTAGATCCCCATCCCGAGCTGCGCATCGCGGCCGCGCTCGATGAACGCCGTGGGTGTGTACAGTGTCAACGGTACCTGCATTGAGCTCTTGCTGACGGTCCGAACGAGCACGTCGACGTGCTGGCCCTTGGCCAGGTCGACCCAGAAATTCGGATGGCGGTAGCTGACTGCGCGATCTCGAAATGGGCGCATGTCCCCCGATTGCCGATGCTCGATCGGTCCGGCCGCATAGCGCAGGTATACATCGACATTGTCCAACAATGCATATTCGAGCACGAGTAACCAGCGTGTCTGCACGTGGTCCAGGTTATCGATGGAGATGTGGAACCAGTACGCGCCGTCGACAAATCCGAACGTGGCACTGCCGCCGGGCAATGGCAGAAAATCGCCCGCGTCGCCCCTGGCGAACATGGTTTTGGCATCGGCGCTGGCGTCGCGGTCGACGAGATAGGACGTGCCGCTGGCCAGTGCAACGCTGGTTTGTTCGGCGCGCAGCTCTACCGTTGGAGGCATAGCGGCGTGCGCTGCCCCGGCAGCATTCAGCCAGAGCAAGCCGAGCAGCAGCCCAATACCCGTACGCATCGTCGACACGACAGATTTCCTCTAGTCCCGGTGACACGATAGTCCTGGCGAACCGGATCGCCAAGCATCGCGATCGAACGCTGGATCGATGTTCACCTCACATACGTAGAGGAACGATGATTGGCTCACCGCTTGGCCGTTCCCGTGACGATTGTTCACATGGACGTCGCCCCTTGAGGCAAAAGTGTGCTCCGTGCGGCGTCCGCCAATCCTTCCGTCCGCGACCGTGGGGGACACGAACTTCCGGGGCAGTGAGTTACAAGGCCAGGGGTCCTGCCGCAGCGGGTGGGGTCCTTGACAGCGGTCCGCTGAGCCATCAGATCTTCCAGCATGGCCATTTGGAAGATCCTGACACCGACTTAGCAGCCCTCGCCCTCGCCAGAAACTCCAGCGGCATCCGTTCGATGCAATCCAGTTGTGCACGGCAGCGCCGGTGACTTGAGCTCAATTGCAATGGACCTGGCGCGCTTGCGTCCGGCAATTACGCCCTGTACGATTGCGCTATCGTAACAGCGCGTTATTACATTAGTCATGAAGCGACGATTCCTGGAACCTGAAATTACGCCCGTGCCGGCCGATGAAAGTCTGTGCCGCGCATTGCTCTCATTGTCCACTCCCGACGAGATGCTCGCGTTTCTGCGCGACTTGTGTACCCCGGCAGAACTGGAGGCGTTGGTCGATCGCTGGCGCGTCGTACCGTATCTGCTGGCAGGCCATGCATATCGTGAAATCCACGACCGCACCTCGGTCAGCGTCACCACCATTGGACGTGTTGCGCGGTTCCTGCAGCAAGGTAACGGTGGATATCTCGCGGTGGTCGCACACCACGCGCTGCCAGCATTGCCGCGCGCGAAACGCCGGCGAGTCGCGTCGATCGAACGCGACAGCAAGGAAACGCCGTCGCGTGCCATGACCCCGGCCAATCCGACGAGTCGCAGGAGGGGGGCATGAAATCCCGCGATCGTCTGCGCGTCGCCGTGCAAAAGTCGGGTCGACTTGGCGAGCCTTCGCAGGACCTGCTGGCGCGGTGCGGACTCAAGTTCCGCCAGAGTCGGGACAAATTGTTCTGTTTTGGAGAAAGTCTCGCGATCGACCTGCTGCTGGTTCGTGACGATGATATTCCCGGCCTCATCGCCGAGGGGGTCTGCGATCTGGGTATCGTCGGTCGCAATGTCCTGCGCGAGCAGGAATGCGCAATCCTGGCGCGCGGGGAAAGTCCGACGTTTCGGGAGCTCAAGGCTCTGGGCTTCGGGCGTTGCCGCCTTGCAATTGCCTGGCCGCAGGAGCTGGAGTTTTCCAATCTGTGCCAACTGGATCAAATGCGCATCGCCACGACCTATCCGGCGCTGACGGCCGAATGGCTATCGCGAAACGGCGTCGATGCGCGCGTCGTGCTGCTGTCAGGCTCGGTGGAAATCGCGCCGAAACTCGGCACGGCCGACGCGATCTGCGATCTGGTGTCGACCGGTTCGACGCTGCAGGCCAACCAGTTGCGCGAGATTGCGAACGTGCTCGACAGCGAAGCTGTGCTGGCCGTCTCGACCAGCGTGCCCGCGGATGAACGCGGTGAGCTCCTGGAGCTGTTGCTGCGACGCATTGATGGCGTGATCCAGGTCCGCGAATCCAAACTGGTGCTGCTGAATGCGCCGCGCACCGCGGTCGCCGCGATCGCGCGACTGCTGCCGCACGGGCAACGCCCGACCGTAACGCCGATCGAGGGCAGTCCCGATGATGTCGCTCTGCAGGCGGTGTGCCACGGCGCGATCACCTGGCAGCATCTGGAAGACATGAAACGCGCCGGTGCGAGCGCCATGCTGGTGCTGCCAGTGGAAAAAATGCTCGCATGAACATTTTCTGCTGGAAAGCGCTGGACGAGAATCGACGCGCCGACCTGCTGCGGCGTCCCGACGTGGTGGCGGGCGATGAATTGCGCGCGACCGTGGCACGCATCATCGAGCAGGTTGCTGCTGACGGCGATAGCACGTTGCGCGCACTCTCGCGCCGGTTCGACGGTTGTGAATTGGCTGAGCTTGAAGTGAGTGACGCCGAATTCGCGCAGGCAGTGACCGAGGTCGCACCGGCGCTGCGTGCCGCGATCAGTGAGGCGCGACAGCGGATCGAGTCCTTTCACCGTGCAACCGCGCCAACGGCAATATCCGTCGAAACAGCCCCAGGCGTGCATTGCGAGCGCCTGCTCCGGCCGATTGATCGTGTCGGCCTGTATGTGCCCGCGGGCAGCGCGCCGTTGCCATCCACCGTGCTGATGCTGGCCGTTCCCGCAACATTGGCAGGTTGTGAACATATCATCATGTGCACACCCGCAAATGCGCAAGGGCGCTGCGACCCCGCGGTTCTCTACACCGCGCGGCTGTGCGGCGTCACTCGCGCTTTCAAACTGGGCGGTGCGCAGGCGATTGCGGCGATGGGTCAGGGAACCGCGACTGTGCCGCGTTGCGAGAAGCTGTTCGGCCCGGGCAATGCATGGGTTACCGAGGCCAAGCGCCAGATCGCTGCGGCGCCGGGTGGTCCGGCGATCGACATGCCAGCGGGACCCTCAGAAGTGCTGGTGATCGCCGATGTCGCCGCGAATCCCGCATTCGTTGCCGCGGATCTGCTCTCTCAGGCCGAGCATGGACCCGACTCGCAGGTGCTGTTGCTGTCGACTTCGGGCGATTTGTTGAATGCAGTCGCGCAGCAGATCGAAATGCAGCTTGAGCATTTGCCGCGAGCGGATATCGCGCGCGCCGCGTTGCGCAGTTCTCGGCTAATACACGTGGAAAATGTTGAAACTGCGCTCGCAATCAGCAACCGCTACGCGCCGGAGCATTTGATTCTGAATCTGGTGGATGCGCGTTCGTGGCTGCCGCGGGTGCGTCACGCGGGGTCGGTGTTTCTCGGCGCTTGGTCGCCGGAGGCGATCGGCGACTACTGCAGCGGAACCAATCATGTATTGCCGACGCATGGCTACGCGCGCGCCTGGAGTGGCGTATCGGTGCAGAGTTTCGTGAAATCGATGACCGTGCAGGAACTGACGCCGGCGGGTCTCGCCGCAATCGGTCCGAGCGCGATCGCTTTGGCGCAAGCCGAAGGCCTGCACGCACACGCGTTCGCGGTCGAGGTTCGGCTGGTCGACGATCGAGGTCGGGCATGAGCGTCCTGGATCTCGCCCGCGCGGAAATTCGCACGATGAAACCGTATTCGTCGGCGCGTGCGGAGTTCTCCGGCATCGGCGTCGCATTGAACGCCAACGAGTCGCCGTGGGGTGCAGCGGGTGCTGCCGCCGCACTGAATCGCTATCCCGAGCCGCAACCGCCGGAACTGGTCTCACGACTTGCGGCATTGTATACCGTTGACGAAAACCAGGTCCTGGTTGGTCGCGGCAGTGACGAGCCGATCGATCTGCTGGTACGTGCGTTTTGCCGCGCCGGGCAGGATTCGATCCTGATCTGCCCGCCGACGTTCGGCATGTATGCGGTCGCTGCGCGGGTCCAGGATGCCGCCATTCTCGAAGTACCGCTGAATCGGGAGTTCCACGTCGATCCTGGTGCCGTGCTGGCGCGAATCGGTGCGCGCACGCGTCTGGTCTTCTTGTGCACGCCCAACAATCCGACCGGCGCGTCCATCGATATCGACGTGATCGAGGCCTTGTTGATAGCGTTGCAGGGACGCTCTGTGGTTGTGGTCGATGAAGCCTATCTGGAGTTTGCGGAACGTCCCAGCGCGCTGACGCTGCTCGCACGCCACGACAATCTGGTAGTCCTGCGCACGCTATCCAAGGCGCACGCGCTGGCGGCGGCCAGGGTGGGCGTGCTGATTGCGCAGGCCAATGTTGTGGAATTGTTGCGTCGTATCATTGCGCCATACCCATTGCCAGCCCCGAGCGTCGCAGCGGCCTTGGCCGCGCTCGGCGATGGCGCCCTGTTGCAGATGCGCGACCGAGTCCGGCATTTGCGCGCGGAACGCGAACGCCTGCGTATCGTGTTGAGCGACTCGCTTCCGGTCGTCGCGGTCCTGCCGTCGGAAGCGAATTTTCTCTGCGTGCGCTGGCGAGATGGTGCGAGCATGTACGGACGTTTGTTGGCGGCGGGAATTGTCGTCCGCGATGTCAGCCGCTATCCGGGACTGCAGGATTGCCTGCGCCTCAGCATTGGAACGCCGGAACAGAATGATGCGCTGCTGCGAGTGGTGGCCGATGCGGCAGGGGGTCACTGATGGCGCGCAAATTGTTGTTCGTCGATCGCGATGGCACTCTCATCGAAGAGCCGCCCGATCAGCAGATCGATCGCTACGAAAAGCTCGCGTTGTTGCCCGATGTGATCCCCGCACTGCGGCGCTGCGTCGAGGCCGGCTACGAGTTGATCATGGTCACCAACCAGGATGGCCTCGGAACTGGCAGTTTTCCTGAGGTGGAGTTTGCCGGTCCGCACGCGTTGATGCTGCAGATCTTTGCGTCGCAGGGAATTCCATTCCACGAAGTATTGATCGATCGCAGTTTTGTCCATGACGAATTGCCGACGCGCAAACCAGCCACGGGAATGGTGCGCCACTGGCTTGCTGACGATGGCTGGAGTCGACGCGATTCGGCGATGGTCGGCGACCGCGATACCGACATGACGTTCGCGGACAATCTGGGTGTGCGCGGGTTCAAGCTCGGTGCGGAATTGTGGAATTGGGCGGAAATTGCCCACGTGCTATGCGACAAGCCGCGTACCGCAATGGTTGAGCGCGTCACGCGGGAAACGCGGATCAGGGTTGACGTAGACCTGGATCGACGTGCCGAACCTGTCGCCGCGACCGGCCTTGGTTTCTTTGATCATATGTTGGAGCAGCTCGGCAAGCACGGCGGCTTCGCGCTGAAGGTGGTCTGCGCCGGTGATACGCACATCGACGAACATCATACGATCGAGGACTGCGCGCTTGCGCTGGGTCAGGCGATTCGCCAGGCACTGGGCGACAAGCGCGGGATAGGTCGCTATGCCGATGCGTGCGATTCGGATAGTGTGGATAATGCAATAAATACTATTATTCTTCCAATGGACGAAAGCATCGTGCGGGCGGCGCTGGACTTGTCCGGCAGGTCCTATTTTGTTTTCGATGGTTCGTTTCCCCGCGAGCGGGTCGGTGACATACCGACCGAACTGGTGACGCACTTCTTCCGTTCGCTGTGTGAGAGCCTCGGTGCCAACCTGCATTTGTCGGTGCGCGGCGAAAACGCACATCATATGGTTGAAGGATGTTTCAAGGCCGTCGCGCGCGCACTGCGTCGCGCACTGCAGCGCGAAGGGCAGGATCTGCCGAGCACCAAGGGCATGCTGTGAACGCCGACCTCGTGCTCGTCGATAGCGGCGGCTCCAATATTGGTTCGCTGCAGATGGCGTTCGCCCGCCTTGGCATCACCTGCGAATTATCCCGCGATGCGTCGCGGATACGCAGCGCCCGTCATGTGGTCTTGCCTGGCGTCGGCGCCGCCGGCCCCGCAATGCGGCGATTGCAGGAACTGAATCTGGTCGACACCTTGCGCAATCTGCGCCAGCCGGTGCTGGGTATCTGCCTGGGCATGCAGCTGCTGTTCGCGCGTTCCGAGGAAGCCGATGTGGAATGTCTCGCCATCATCGACGCCAACGTACGCAAGATGAATTCGGCACCGGGTATTCGCGTGCCGCATATGGGTTGGAACCGTCTAGAGGCAATGCGCGACCATGCCATGCTGAGCGGTATCCAACCAACTTCCCATGCGTATTTCGTGCATAGCTATGCGGCCGAGTGCGGCGCGTGGACACTCGCCCGAACGCACCACGGAGCCGCCTTTTCGGCGCTCGTGCGGCAGGACAATTTCCACGGCGCGCAGTTCCATCCGGAACGCTCCGGCCAGGTTGGCGCGACCCTGCTCAGGAACTTTGTTAATCTGTGAACATGACGATAATTCCCGCGATCGACCTCCGTGGCGGCCAAGTGGTTCGCCTGCGCCAGGGCGACTACAGCCAGCAGACCAGCTACCGCGTCGAGCCGACAACTCTGGCGCGACAATACGCATCGGCTGGCGCACGCTGGCTGCATGTGGTGGACCTGGACGGCGCGCGCGACGGCAGTCTGGCGAATCTGCAGATGATTGCTCTCATCGCGCAGGGTGGCCTGGAAATCCAGGCTGGTGGTGGCGTGCGCAGCGAGGACGACGTGGCGCGGTTGTTGGACGCGGGGGTTTCCCGGGTCGTGATCGGTAGCGTCGCGGTGCGCGAACCGCTGCTGGTTTGCGAATGGCTGCAACGGTTCGGTGCAGAGAGATTGTGCATCGCGCTGGATACGCGAGAGGACGCTGGTGTGTGGCGTTTGCCCTCCGCAGGCTGGACTCAGGCTGAATCCGCCACGCTGGACGAGCTGGCGCCGCGTTACGCGGCCGCCGGCGCGAAGCATCTGCTGTGCACCGACATTGCCCGCGACGGCATGCTGGTCGGGCCGAATCTCGCCCTCTACCGGCACTTGCAGGTGCTCGTGCCGCAACTGGCGGTGCAAGCCTCCGGGGGCGTGCGTCATCTGGACGACGTGCGCGCTGTCCGCGAAGCGGGCGTCGCCGCGGTGGTACTCGGTCGTAGTCTGCTGGAAGGGCAACTGGATCTGGCGCAGGCGCTCGCGTGCTGACGCGGCGCATCATTCCGTGCCTGGACGTACGCGACGGTGAGGTCGTGAAGGGCGTGCGATTTCGCGACCACGTGACGGTCGGGGGCATCGTCGAACTGGCCTTGCGCTATCGCGACGAAGGAGCGGATGAACTGGTGTTCTACGATATTGGCGCGAGCCCTGCCGGTCGGCGCGTCGATCTGGAGTGGATTTCCCAGGTCGCCGCAGTGCTGGATATTCCCTTTTGCGTGGCGGGCGGCATACGCAGCGTTGTGGACGCCCGTGCCGTACTATACGCCGGGGCCGACAAGGTCTCGATCAATTCGCCAGCGCTGGAACGAGCTGACCTCATCGATGAGCTCGCGAGCGAGTTCGGCGTGCAATGCGTGGTGGTGGGAATCGACAGCTTGCGCGACGCGGATGGCGTGTGGCGCGTGCGCCAGTACAGCGGTGATCCGCAGCGTACCCGCGCATTGACGCGCGAGACGCTGCAATGGGTGGACGAAGCGCAGGCGCGCGGGGCCGGCGAAATCGTGATGAACTGCATGGGTTCGGACGGAACACGCTCGGGTTACGACATCGAGCAACTGCGTGCCGTTCGCGAGCGCTGTAACGTTCCCCTGGTTGCGTCAGGTGGCGCAGGAGCACGCGAGGACTTTGCGCAAGCCTTCACGTCGGCCGATGTGGATGCCGCGCTCGCGGCGAGTGTTTTCCATTCGGGGGCGATCGTGATCGGTGAGCTCAAGCAATGGCTCGCCACGCAATCGATCGCGGTGCGTCCATGAGCGCGTCGCCGTTGCCGGGTACTCCGCTGGATGTCGCAGCGCTGGATTGGGCGAAGGGCAATGGACTACTGCCTGCGATCGTCCAGGACGTGCGCAGTGGCTGCGTATTGATGCAGGGCTACATGAATGCGGAAGCCTTGCAGGTGACGTTGCAAACGCAACAAGTGACATTCTGGAGCCGCAGCAAGCAGCGGCTGTGGACCAAGGGTGAGACCTCGGGGAATACGCTACGTCTGCAGTCCATCCGCGCCGATTGCGATCTCGACTCGATCCTCGTTGTCGCTGAACCCCAAGGTCCCACCTGCCACAGGGGTACGCAAAGTTGCTTTGGTGACGAGCACACGCCTGTTTTTTCGTTTCTGGCTACGCTCGACGGCCTGATCGCGCTGCGCGAGCGCGAGCGTCCCGCGGGCAGCTATACGACGCGCTTGTTCGACGATGGACTGCGGCGCATCGCGCAGAAAGTGGGCGAGGAGGGCGTCGAAACCGCGTTGGCGGCGGTCGTCCAGGATGACGACGCCTTGCTCGGCGAGGCGGCAGACCTGATCTTTCATCTGGCAGTGCTGCTGCGCGCGCGCGGACTCGACCTGGAAGCGGCTATCGAGGTTCTACGCAAGCGTCACGCGACGGATTCCAAGCCTGCACCTTAGGCGAAATTCTCGCCAACCCGCGCACTCCGGAACAGACAAAATTACGGAGCGGGAGGTTCGGTCACGACCGCCGGCGCGAACGGCACGGGCGGTCCGAGTCGAAGTCCGTTGCGCCAGTCGGCGAGTTTGCTCTCGATCAACGGCGTTGTGCTGATCTGCGGTTCAGAGGGTTCTTCCTTCTCGCGCGTTTCCCATTCTCCGATCAGGCGTCGCGCGATTTCAAAAGCCCCCCGGAAACTGTCGGACTGATTCAGTCCTTCCGCCAGAAAGGCTTTGCCAAACCAGGTGATGTCCGCGTCGGCGCCGCAGCCAAACGACGCGCGGTCGGCGCGTGAAGCGCTGATGACCATACTGGTGGCGTTGCGCAGAGGGTCGATGAATCCGCCCGAGTAGCACGCCGAAACCACAATGACTTTCCAGCGAAACGGACGCGTGGCGAGCATCTGTGCGAGATCTTCCGCGCTGATCTGATCCAGCGGCAGCGGATCCATGCCGACGTACAGTACGTGATCCTGGTCGCCGTGCGTCGTCATGAACAACAACAGCACGTCTTCCTCCGGATCCATTTTCGTGGCGATGGCATCGAGCGCCGTTTCGAGGTTGCTCCAGCTAGCCAGTGGCCGGCTGGCGACCGTCGCCGGATTGTTTTCCAGGATCAACGTATGTCCCTTCGCGGAAAAACGCCGCGAAAACAATTGTTCCGCATATTCCACTTCATTACGGAATACATTTTCTGCGCCATCGCCGGCAAAGGCGAGCAGGTAGAGGTCGGTCTTGCCGACGACACCCGGCTTGACGGCGGCGATGGCTTCCTGCATCAACCGCGGTTGGTCGTACATGACGACCTCCGCGCTGAAGTCGGGTTCGCTGTCTGCGGTCGCCGCGCCGGATTCGTCGGGTTCATCGGTGCTGGCGGGTGCTGCAGGGCCGGCTCCATCGACCGGCGCAGCCGCGGATGGCGCAGCGACATCGGTGACAGTTCGCCAGCGCATTCCAATCGCGATTCCTGCCGTCATTGCCAGCAGGGCGATCAGCAGCACGCGCACGTGGCCGCCGTTCATGCCGGATATCAGACCGTGATCGCGAGGAAGTCGGCGACGCAGGGATGTACCGCGCCTATCGGGCATGCCGCGGGCGCGCGGCAAAGCCAGGTCGTCTGCATGCCCGCGCCGCGTGCCGCGTCGAGTTCTTCGAGGATGTCCGACAGAAACAGCACATCGCTCGGTGCAACTCCGATGGCCGCGGCGATGCGCGTGTATGACGCCAACTCGCGCTTGCCACCGATTTCCGTATCGAAGTACCCGCTGAAGAGCGGGCTCAGATCGCCAGCGTCACTATGCCCGAACAGCTGCTTCTGCGCGGATACCGACCCGGACGAATAGACGTATAAATCAATATTTCTTGCTTTCCATGCACTCAGGCAGCCGGCAACTTCCGGGTAGACGTGCGCGCGATAGGCTCCGGAGCGGTAACCTTCGGCCCATATCATTCCCTGCAGCGCCTTGAGCGGAGTCGCCTTGCGGTCTTCCTCGATCCAGCGCAGGAGCGTTGCGACGATGCCGTCGCGATCGCTCACTGACAATCCCGCTTCGTGCGCCGTCGAATTGAGCCAGCGCAGCACCTCGGGCTCGTCGCCGTGTCCGGCAACGAATTCGGCCAGATGTTGGTGTGCGTACGGAAACAGCACGTCCTTGACGAAGCTGATCGAGCTTGTCGTGCCTTCGATGTCGGTAAGGATGACGCGCGGCATGGATTTTCCGTTCGAGATGAGGTGTTTGCCGGTGGGGCCAGATTACGGCGTCAGACGAGGAAAACGCAGCGCGATGTCCTCGCCAGTGAAGTTCGCCACCCAGCCCGCTGAATTGGTGAACAGGCGAATTGCCACGAAAGAGGGCTCTTCGCTCATGTCGAACCAATGGCGCGTGTTGTCCGGCACACCAATCAGATCTCCCTGCTCGCAGAGCACCTCATACACTTTGTCGGAAATGTGCAATGTGAACAGTCCGCGGCCGGCGACGAAGAAGCGCACTTCGTCTTCCGCGTGGGTGTGCTCGTTGAGAAATTTCTGACGCAGCGTGGCCCGGTCCGGATGCTGTGGGTGCAGGCTGATCACGTCGACAGCCTGGTAGCCTTTGTCCTGCATCAGGCGGTCGATGTCAGCGCGGTAGGCCGCAATGACCTGCTCCGGCGAGTCGCCCGGCCGCACATCCTGCGTCGCAGACCAGCGTTCGAATCGCACGCCAACCGCTCCCAATTCCCGCGCAATCGCCGCGTGATCGCTGGTTTCGAGCGTAGCGGTGGCTCCATCGGTTTCCGGAAAAATCCGCAGTCGGCTCATGCGCCGAGTCTCCTCAGATCAAGTTCGCAATCCAGCAGGAATTCAAAAGCCTCGAGGTGGCGCTTCGCTTCCTTCATGGTTGTGCCCCACGTATAGATGCCATGCCCATCAATCAAGTAGCCATGCAGCGGCTTGCCAGCATCCAGCCAGGCGTCGACGCGCGCGACCAGTTCGCTCATGTCCTGCGTGTTGGGAAACACCGGCAGATCAAGCGTGCTCTCGTGCGTCACATATCCTGTAATGGCTTTCTGCAATTCGTAGCCTTCCAGGCGCAGTACACCGGCGCTGGCAAACAACCGCGAGGCGACTGTCTGGGTGCGCGAATGCGTATGCAGCACGGCGCCGATGGTCGGATCACGGCGGTACATCTGAATGTGCAGTGCGGTTTCCGCGGATGGTCGCGCATCAGTACCGACTGCGTTGCCAGCCAGATCGACCAGCATGATGTCGTCGGGACCGAGATTGCCCTTGTCGCGACCCGATACGGTCACCGCGACACGTGTTTCATCGAAGCGCATTGAGAAATTGCTGCTGGTGGCAGGCGTCCAGTCGCGTGCAGCGAGCCAACTGCCAGCGTCGGCAATTTCACGTGCGCAAACTGCGAGGCGCTGCTGGTCTGAAACCGTGGCGTGCGTCATGCGTGGAGTAGGGCCTTTGCAACGAAGGCGAACTATACCCGATCGTTCTGCAGCGGCGAATGAAGATGCGGCACCCCGTCAAGTTGCGTCCGACGGCGTGCATGGGTGTCGCTTGCTCGCCGCGATCGCCAGATCGAAATGTCGGTCGCGTGATCCAGATCACTCGTATTCACGCAGACACCGCTATGATTCACCGTCAACCCCACGCCACGTTTTCAGCCGAGGTCAACATGTCCACTAATCCGCTCAGCCGCCGACAGTTCCTGAAAATTGCCGGTGCATCTGCCGGTGTTGCCGTGATCGCCACGACGATGTCGAGCGTTGCTCGCGCCGATGAGCTGCCCGCGCTGACCGAGAACGATCCGACCGCCGCCGCGCTGGGCTACAAGGACGACGCGTCGAAAGTCGACGCCAGCAAATTTCCCCAGCACAAGCCCAACCAAACCTGTGCTGCGTGCAACTTCTATCAAGGCACCGCCGCGCGCGCGCCTTGCACCCTGTTTCCGGGCAAGTCGGTCAACGCCAAAGGCTGGTGTTCGGCATTTGCGGCGAAGGTCTGAGCGGTCGTCGATGCGGGCTTGCATGCCCGTCACTGTCGCCGTTGAGAAAACGACAAAGCGGCGCGCGTGAGCAGCGCAAGACATTGACTGGAAAAGAAAAACTGGCGCTTGAGTAACAGCGCGGACCGCCAGGAACGATCGGGAAGAGACCGCAAAGGTCGCTGCCCGGGTGCGCCCAGACCGAGGAGCTAACCCGTCTTGACGCACCCGAGCCGCATTCCGAGGGGCCCACTGCCAAGTGAAGAATCCCGCGGACCTTCATCATATCCACTATGTCGTTCGTGGGCGAACTCAGGCCTGTTGATAAGCCGTGGATTGCTTGTGGGCGATCTCCGGAAAATTCAAACTTTTCCGTTGCTTGAGAGCACTTTGTGAAAGTGGTGAAAGGTGTGGACAGTTTGTCGCAAGTTCGGCCCCGACTGCGCGAATGTCTGCTAAGTCATTGATCCGCGAAGGGCTGTAAAATTTACACTTTTTGCATCAAACACGATAGCCCGAACGTTCGGAAAATGAACGTAGATTCAGATGCTTGGCTCACGAAGTCGTTGAAACGCCCGATCCGGCCGGGACAGCCGGGCCGGGCGCAAAGCCGAAACTCAGGCGGGTTTGACCGCGAGGTGGCTGTTTTTCATCGCAAACAGGAAATACGTGACCAAGCCAATGGCGGCCCAGATCAGGAAATACTTGATCGTCGGGTTCCAGCCGAGGCTGAGGAACAGCAGCACGCACCCGGCCATGGCAAGCGGTCCGACTACCCAGATGAACGGGGTGCGGAACGGGCGCACGCGGCCCGGGTCTTTGACCCGCAGCATCATTACTCCGAGAGCTACGACGAAGAACGCGAACAGCGTTCCCGAGTTCGAGATGTCTGCCAGCACATCGACCGGGAACATGGCGGCAAACAGCGAGACCGCGACGCCAGTGATAATGGTGACGACATGCGGGGTATGGAATGTCGGATGCACGCGTGAGAACGATTCAGGCATCAGGCCGTCGCGTGACATTGTGAACAAAATGCGGGTTTGGCCGTAGAGCATCATCAATACGACAGAAGGCAGAGCGAGAATCGCCGCGGCCGCCACCCAGTTGCCGATGTTCGGATACCCGATTGAACGAAGGATGAAGGCGAGCGGTTCTTTCGACTGCGAAAGCGCGCCACCCGGTTGAGCACCTGCCGCGCCCGTTGCGGCGTAGGCAACGAGCAGATAGAACACGGTGCAGATGGCCAGCGAGCCGATGAGGCCGATCGGGATGTTGCGATTGGGATTTTTAGTTTCTTCCGCCGCAGTTGATACCGCGTCAAAACCGACATAGGCGAAGAAGATCGAGGCAGCTGCTCCCAAAACACCGGTACCCGAAAGCGGAGTACCCCAGCCGTTCGGCAGCATCGGGCTGAAATTGGCGGTATTGACCTTGGGGAACGCGAGGAAGATAAACACGGTGAGGGCGATGATCTTGATCGCGACAAGCACCGTCGTGACTTTTGCCGACTTCGAGGTACCGATCACCAGCAGCCAGGTCACTAGAAGTGACAGCAGGAATGCGAGCAGGTTGAAACCACCTGCGGCGACGACGCCATCGGAACGCGTAATCGTGTCCCAGGGACCTGCGGTCAACGCCATGGGCAGCGCGAGAGCGCCCTCATTGACCATCCCGAACAAAGTTGTGTGAGCGAGGAATCCATTCACGTAACCCGCCCAGCCGACAGCCACCGCGCCGGCTGCAATCGCGTATTCGAGAATCAGCGCCCAGCCCACCATCCAGGCGATAACTTCGCCGAGCACCGCGTACGAATAGGTGTAAGCGGAGCCTGAGACCGGAACCATCGCGGCGATTTCAGCGTAGATCAATGCTGTCAGCGCGCAAACCACGGCAGCGATGATGAATGAGTACATCATGCCGGGTCCGGCTTTGTTTGCCGCGACCGAGGTCAGCACAAAGATGCCGGTACCGATGACCGCGCCGATACCCAGCATGGTCAGGTCCAAGGCGCCAAGTTGGCGTTTGAGGCCCTTCTTTTCGGCGTTTTCCAAAATCTGTGCAAGCGGCTTTACGCGCCAGAAAATCATTCCATCCCCTCCCGGAGCTTCATATCGGAACCTGGCGTCCTGCGATTTGTGTTACGTGAAACGCCGGGTAGTTGAGCGGACATTGCCGCAGTCAATCACGGCTAAAATACGCGACCCACTCCGGGGCGGCAAGCGGCGATGTGTACGACAGTGAGCATGATCAACAGCGGATCGTTGCAACCTCATCAGATTGCTTGGCTGCAGCAGGTCGACGCCTATATGCAGCGCGAGCCGGCAGAAGTCGATTCCGGTGCGCTATTCGCGGCGTTCATGCGTGATCACAGCGATGCGGCGCGACGTGAATTGATCGAAGGTCACCTGACCGGGTCAGCCTGGCTGGTCAGCGCTGACGGCGAACGCATCTTGCTGACGCACCACCGCAAACTCGGCTTGTGGCTGCAACTGGGTGGGCATGCGGATGGTGACGTCGACCTGGCCCGGGTCGCGTTGCGCGAAGCCGAGGAAGAATCGGGACTGACCGATTTGATGGTACGCCCGGCGGTGTTCGACATTGACCGCCACTGGATTCCGGAGCGCGGCGACGTCGTCGGGCACTGGCATTACGACATGCGCTATGTCGTGCAGTGTCAGGGCAGCGAGGAATTTGCGCTCAGCGAGGAGTCTCTCGCACTGGCCTGGCGCGGCATCGCGGAAGTGGCTGACGATGAAAATGCCGATGCATCGGTGCGCCGCATGGCGCGCAAATGGTTGCGCGATCGATCTGCGGCGATGTTGCAAAAGAAATAAATTAAACTAATGATGCCGATGGCCAGAGTCTCGGTTTGACCCAAAGCGCCGTTCGCCCTGAGGTATCGAAGGGTGATCGCCTTCGTGCGACGCCGTCCATGGTTCGATACGCGAAGCGTACCCTGTGCTAAGCCTGTCGAAGCATCACCACGAACGGCTGGCGTCGATATCCAACAGAGACGCGACTTCCCGATTGCGGGCGAGCGCACCGATACCACCGAGTCGAGGTATCGGTGCTGCACCCGATCAGGCACGCCCGGAAAATTCGCCGGTAGTCGTGTTGACCAGAACCTTCTCGCCATTCGTGATGTATTCCGGCACCTGAATCTCCAGGCCGGTCGAGAGCTTGGCGGGTTTGGCGCGCTTGGTCGCGCTCGCGCCCTTGAGTTCGGGTGCCGTCTCGATCACTTGCAGGGTCACGGTCTGCGGCAGTTGCAGGCCGACCGGCTGATCATCGATCAACTGCACGTAGCACTCTTCCAGCCCTTCCACGATGTAGCCGGCGCTGTCGCCGACCAGCTCGGGGCCGAGTGGATACTGTGTGTAGTCCTCGTTGTCCATGAACACGAACGCATCGCCATCCATGAACGAATACGTCGCGGGACGACGCGACAATTCCACTTCACGCAATTCATCGTCGGCGCGCAGGCTCAGGTCCAGGCGCGTGCCGCCGGGCACGCTGTAAAGCGCGAAACGAAACGTGGTCTGACCACCACGGCCCGTTGGCGCGCTGCGGTCGACGCTACGCACCTGCCAGGTCCGACCATCGTGTTCGACGACGTTGCCGCGTTTGATATCGAAAGCTTTCATGGGCTGCACACTGCTGGAGTGAAAGGAGAAGGCGGGTCGCTTATTTCGGAGCGAGACGGATCGCGCCGTCAACGCGGATCGTGCTGCCATTCATGTAGCGGTTCTGCAGGATGAACGCGACGGTGTCGGCGAATTCGTCCGGTGTGCCGAGCCGGGACGGATAGGGAACCTGTGCACAAAGTGATTGATATACTGCCTCCGGCATGCCGTCAACCATCGGTGTGTGGAACACGCCCGGTGCGACCGTCATCACGCGCACGCCGATGCGCGCGAATTCGCGAGCCATTGGCAGTGTCATGGCGATCACGCCGCCTTTGGATGCCGAGTAGGCAGCCTGACCGATCTGGCCTTCGTAGGCAGCAATCGATGCGGTATTGACGATCACGCCGCGTTCGCCATCCTCGCCGGCGGCGTTGTGCTGCATCAGGTCGGCCGCGGCCTTCGCCACATTGAACGATCCAATCAGATTGACCATCACGGTTCCGGCAAAATTCTTCAGCGGCATCGGGCCCTCCTTGCCGAGCACGCGACCGGCGCCGAGAATTCCGGCGCAACTGATCGCGACTGTCAGACCGCCCATACGCTCCTGCGCGGATTTCAGCGTGGCGGAAACGGCGGATTCGTCGGTGACGTCGCTGCGCAGATAGCTGGCCGCTGCACCGAGACCTGCGGCGGCGGCGTTGCCTTTTTCATCGTTGATGTCGATCAGCGCGACTTTCGCGCCGCTGGCGATCAGGCGTTTGGCGACAGCGTAGCCCAGTCCCGACGCACCGCCGGTTACCACGGCCTTTACCTGATCCAGATTCATAGATGCTCCGAGCGAATACGATGGACGGCGTCAGGCCGCGGAAAGGCGCGCATTGTAGCGACGTCGGCGTGCGTCTGCAGCAGGAGCGCTGCCGCCGGTACGCGGCCCCAACATCGGGAGCATCAGCCGCTATGCCTGGAGGACCTACAAATCGCGCAGATAGAAACGGTCGCAACTGAAATGGCCAGTGCCGCCCATCGGCTGGTCGATGCGCTGAAAGCCACTTTTTGCATACAGCACCTGTGCCCCCGCCATGCCCGCCAGGGTTTCCAGATAACAGCGCCTGAATCCGAATCCGCGGGCTGCCATCAGGCACCGCTGCATCAACGCCTGGCCGGCACCAAGGCCACGCAGTGTTGGCAAGAAATACATTTTTCGCAATTCGCATACATCTGTCGGGCCGTTGGCGAGTGGCGCTACGCCACCGCCGCCCGCCACGACGCCGTTCCGTTCGACGATCCAGTAGGCAGAGCGATCAGCAGCGTAGCTCTGCGCCATGGCGTCGACCTCGGCATCGTGGATGGCGAATCCAGGCCCGTCGGCGCCGAATTCCGGCATGACGTGGCGAATGATCGCAGCGACGGCCGGGTTGTCATCGATACGTATCGGGCGGATCTGGAACGGGTCTGAATTCATGGAGGTACACGCGTGTCGTGAGTCAGCGGATTCGCGGCTTGTCGGGTTCCAGCGATAGGCCTAGAGCGGTCTGCGGAAATCCAGGTCGTAGCGGGTCCCATGGATCAGCACATGCAGGCGCAGATTAGTAATGGAAATCGGTGCGCGCGGTCCGGCTTCGGCAATGTTCGACGAACCCACGTCACTCGGGTCGACCAGGGTCACGCCACCGTGCCCAACGACTTCCAGCACGTTGTCCGGGCCGATCAGTGCGGCAGTGTCGGCATCGAGTCCCAACCCCAGCGCGAACGGATTGAGCGCGAGCGCACCGATCAGACGCCCGATCCGATCGCTCGCCGCAACACCTTGATCGATCACGATCCGATTGGTCAGTCCGAGTCCGGGTGCGAGCGTAACCGCACCCATGCGCGGCGTCATGCCAGGCTCACCCGCGGCGAGCATGTGTTCGGCGAGCACCGCGGCACCCGCACCGACGCCGGCGATCGTCACGCCGTCAGCGTTTCGCCGGCGCAGCAAGCGGGCCAGCGTCGTGCCACCGAGCAAAGTGGACAATTGCAATGGTTGCGTCGCGGTCAGCACGACGAGGTCGGCGTGTTCGACGAAGCCAACGTGATCGCTGCGCTCGGCATCACTGCGCTGCAGCAGCGGAAGTCGCTGCAGTTGCGCGGCACCCTGCGCGAGCAGCGCGATTTCCAGGTCGTCGAGTCCGCTCGCGGCGGGATCGCCCGTCGTCAGCAGCACGATGTTCGCGCGCTGACCGCACAACGCAACCAGGCGACGCGCGATGCGTTGCTCCGTGTCCAGTCCGGCGATCGTGCCGATCGCGACGAGACTGCCGCGCGATTGATGCGGTGCAATTCGGGCTGGCACTGGCAAACTCCTGCGCGGCGCGTACGGCTTCCGGGAGGCGCAATGGTAGCAGGCAAACCAGTCGGGCTACGCAAGTTCCGCGCGTCGGCGGTGCTGGTCAGGTCAGCGCGTTGCGATGATTCCAGTGTTCCACAAATTCATGGAATCGGGCCGGAGCCAGCGAGCGGCTGAACAGGAAGCCTTGTGCGAACGGTGTTCCGTGGTCGACCAGGAAGCGGCGTTGTGCCTCGTTTTCCACACCCTCGGCGGTCACGGTGAGGCCAAGGCTCGCCGCGATGCGCACGATCGCCTGACAGATCACCGCATCGGTCTCGTTGGCGGGAATGCCCTGCATGAAGCTGTGGCTGATCTTCAGTCCATCGATCGGCAGCCGGCGCAGATAGTTCAGCGCGGAATAACCTTCGCCGAAATCGTCGATGGTCAGCACGACTCCGATGCTGCGCAGGCGCGCAAATGTATCCAGTGTGTCAGCCACATCGTCGATCAGCACGCGTTCGGTCATTTCCAGTTCGAGCGAATCGCCGCTCAGGTCGAACTCGCGCAGCGCGGCGATGACGACTTCCGCGAGACGCTCGCTGAGCAACTGGCGATACGAAACATTGACCGCGATGCGCTGCAATGAGAGCCCGGCCTGGCGCCACTGGTGCAACTGGCGGCAAGCCTCGCGGATCACCCATGCGCCGATAGGCACGATGTCGCCGGAGTTTTCCGCGTGCTGGATGAATAGCGATGGGCCGAGTTCACCCAGTTGCCGGCTGTTCCAGCGCAGCAAGGCTTCCGCGGCGACGACACGGTTGTTGGCCAGATCGATGGTGGGTTGGTATTCGAGGCGGAACTCGCCATTGTCCAACGCACGGCGCAATTGCGATTCGATCAGCATGCGGTCGGACAGGGCCCGCGCGAGTCCCGGATTGAAAGCCTGCCACGTGTTTCGCCCGCGGCGCTTGGCTTCGAGCATGGCCGCGTCGGCGTGATTGACCATCTGCTGGGCGCTGGTTCCGTCTTCCGGATAGCGCGCGATGCCGACCGATGCGGTCAGGGAAAATTCCTCGCCCGCATAGGTAAATGGTTGGATGAACGCCATCGTGATGCGTTCTGCCATTTGTTGCGTTTGCAGCGCATCTTCGACCGACGGGAGCATGACCAGGAAATCGTCGCCCGAGAAACGCGCGAGGATCGCATCGATACCGGCGCAAGCCGTGAGTCGGTCGGCTGCGGCCGCGAGCAGGCGATCGCCAGCGGCGTGACCGAGCATGTCGTTGACGATCTTGAAACGATCCAGATCGACGTACATCAACGCCGGATTGCGCTGTCCGCTGGCTCGGTTGATCGCCAGCTCAAGTTGCGCCAGAGCCGAATCGCGATTGGCCAACCCGGTCAGCTGATCGGTTTGCGCCTGGCGGCGCAATTGTTCCTCGTGCAGCTTGCGTGCGGTGATGTCCTGCAGGGTGCCGGTGACACCGTGGATCTTGCCATTGCGGCGCAATGGCTGACCCTGCACGCGCACCCAGCGCCGCCGACCGGTCGCGCTGACGATGCGCAATTCACGATCGAAATTCTGGCCTTTGTCGTGTACCGCAGAGATGGATAGTTCCAGTTTTTCGCGATCGTCGTCCTGCAGAAAGGACAGCGCCCGTTCCACGGTGATCTGGTCCGGAACGGGCAGGTCATGGATGCGGAACATCTCATCGGTCCAGAACAGGCTGGAATCGAGCAGATCGAGCTCCCAGCCGCCGATGCTCGCCAGCGACTGGGTCTTGGCGAACAATTCGCTGGAGCGCTTCAGCGCAGTGACGTCGCCAAACGTGGAGATGACCTGGAATGGCAGTGTTTCGCCCGGCTGGAACTGCGGCACAGTGCTGATGCTTAGCCAGCGATAGAGCCTTTGGTGCGGAAGGTAGACACCGACCAGGGTGCTCTCGACCGGTGCACCCAGGCGCAGCGCGCGCATACCGGGTAGTTCCGAGAACGGCAGCGGCCGTCCCCATTCGTCCTCGAATCGCCATTCCGACAGGGTTTCCCGCGTCGTCGATTTGAGGACGTCTTCGTCGAGCCCGAGCAGGCGGCAGCCGGTCGGATTCACCGACGCGATCTGTCCATCGCCGTTCTGTACCAGAACCCCTTTGTCCATTGCATGCAGCAAGGCGCGGTAACGCGATTCGGATTCGCGCAATTCGTTGCTTGCCGCGACCCGATGGGTGATATCACGGGCAACCGCCACGATGCGCCGCACGTTGCCGTCGACGTAGACATTGGAATGCACTTCGACCGGAAACATCGTGCCGTCGGCACGCCGGTTGGTGGTCTCGACCGTGGTGGTCTCGCCCGGCTGCGAATTGCCCAGCACTTCGTTGATTCGCTCGCGGGGCAGGGTCGGATTCAAGTCGAAAACCGTCAGCCTTTTCAGTTGCTCCAGCGGATAGCCGTACACCACGCAGGCGGCTGCATTGGCATCGACGATGCGCCCGGTCTCGTCATGCACGGTCACTGCATCGGGTACCGCATTGATCAGGCTGCGATAGCGCGTGGCAACCACTTCCGCGGCGCGTTCCAGGCGATCCAGTTCATGCTGCGTTTGCAACAAAGAGCTTTGTGCATCCGCGTCGTCGCCAAGATGCCGGCGCAGCATTTCCAGCGCAGCGAGAGTCCCCGCCGTGAGTGTCGACGCGTTGTCGACAGAGGCGTCTTCCGCAAGCTCCGGTGCGCGTTCCCACCGCATGCCTTCCCCCGTGCTGCATGGTTGCGCCACGAGCATAGCACCGCGATGTGAAGATCGCGCAAGGGGGCAACGCGCCAGTACGCGAATGTTTCGGGCATGTCACGCGCGGCGGTGCGCATGTCATTCGGCAGTGCGGATGCCCCGGGTGATGTGCCGCGCCGCCGCCGATGCCTCAGGGCGTCGCGCGGCCGACCTTGCTGCCGTTGTCGCGCGCCAGCCGAGTGCTCAGCCAACGACCGGTGTCGATCAGACGTGGCAGGTCGATACCGGTCTCTATGCCCATGCCGTGCAACATGTAGACGACGTCCTCGCTCGCCACGTTGCCGCTCGCACCCTGCGCGTAAGGACAGCCACCAGTGCCTGCGACCGCGCTGTCGATTACGCTGACACCGAGTTCCAGGCAGGCGAGGATATTCGCCAGCGCCTGTCCGCGCGTGTCATGGAAATGCACCGCGATGGCCGACAGAGGCACCGTTTCGGCCACCGCGGCGAGCATCGTGCGTGCCTTGCCCGGCGTACCGATGCCAATCGTATCTCCCAGCGAAATTTCGTAGCAGCCGGCCTCATGCAATCGCTTGGCAACACGCGCTACATCGGCAAGAGGCACGTCGCCCTGATACGGACAGCCAAGCACGGTGGAGACATAGCCGCGCACCTTGACGCCGTCGGTCGCAGCACGTTCCAGCACGGGTAGAAAGCGCGCTATCGATTCGTCGATCGTCGCATTGATGTTGCGCTGGCTGAAGGACTCGGAAGCCGCGGCAAAGACCGCGACTTCTTGCGCTCCAACTTCGCGGGCGCGCTCGTAGCCCTGCAGATTAGGCACCAGCACCGGATAGCTGACGCCGGGTCGCTGGCGAATGCCAAGGTATACTTCGCGCGCATCTGCCAGTTGTGGAATCCATTTCGGACTGACGAAACTGGTCGCCTCGATGCTGCGCAGACCCGTGTCGCTGAGTCGGTCGATCAGTTCGATCTTGGTCGAGGCCGGGAGGATCGTCTTTTCATTCTGCAGGCCGTCGCGCGGACCGACTTCGACGATGCGTACCGCGGTCGGCATCGCGCTCACGGCTTGCGTGCTTTGCGCTGCCGCGCGATCAGTGACTTCTCGAAGTCTTCGACACTCTGGTTGCTGCGTACCAGCACCGACGCTTTGTCGACGAAGATCGGATACTTGCGCACCAGCTCGAGCATCTGCGCGCGATTGCCGCGCACGTAGACGTGCAGATCGGTGCCGGTCTTGTTGATCGTGCCTTCGGCTTTCGCATCGATCACGAGCTTGGCGACTTTCTCGCTGTCCACGTCGTACAGTTCGATGCGGTCGCCGCGCACGCGGTAGCGCGCGAAGTAGAACGACTTCTCCGGCTTCGGTTCGATGGCATAGGGCGGGGGAATCTCCACTAATCCCTTGATCTGGGCATCCGAGACGACCAGATAATCATTGCCGCGATCGTGCACGTAATTCAGTGGCACATGGATCGGCTTCAAGGGGCCGCCGTTTTCGACTTGATCGAGCACCAGGAAACGGCATTCGTCGTCGACCTGAAACGCCGATACATGATTGGCGCCATCGCTGGCCTTCTCCGGCTCATCGCCGATCCACAAGCCTTTCCAGTGTACGTCGCAGCTTTCTATATTATCGCCGAGCGGTGACTCGAAGCGCGTTTCCACGCAGCCGGAAACGGCCACGACCGCAAGCAGCGCAAATGCCGCGATGGCGCTGCGCAGCGGTACTGAGAAAATTGCCGGGATATTCATGCCTGTGGCTCCAGTCGTATCAGCACTGCATCGGCCTCGACGAATTCGCCGACCTGCGCCTGCACCGCGGCAATCGTGCCCGCGCGCGGCGAACGCAGTGTCAGTTCCATCTTCATCGCTTCCATGATCGCCAGTTCCTGGCCTTCCGTCACGCTGTCGCCGACCGTCGCGCGGACCAGCACCACACGCCCCGGCATCGGTGCCAGCACGCGATCGCCGCTGCCCGCGGCCTTGGTCACACTGGCGAACGCCGCAGCGCGTTCGAACTCGATGCGTGTCTCGCCATCGTGCATCACGACACCGCTGGCATCGACGCTGACATGGAGGCGTCGTGTCACACCATCAAGTTGCGCGCTGAACCAGCCGTCCTGCACTACCGCATGGTCGACGACGCTGTGGTTGCCGGCGAAATCCAGCGTGTAGTTGCCGGCGACGCCGTGCGCGGCAATTTCGTGGCGTTTCCCATTCTGCAACAACACGAGCACGCGCTTGCCCGGGTGACCGAGACGCCAGCCGTCAGCGCGCGCCCACGGCGAATGCGGATCGCTACCGGTAGCGGCCAGTTGCGGGGTGGCAACCTCCTGGTCAATCAGGATCGCGCTGGCTGCGATGGCGAGCATGCGCGGATCGACTGCGGTGTCGGCAGGCAGAAATTCATCCAGATGCCGATCCAGATACGCCGTGTCGATCTGTGCCTTGACGATCGCTGGATGACGGACCAGGCGTTCGAGGAATTCCACATTCGATTTCGGACCCACGATTCGTGTTTGTGCCAATGCCTCGCGCATACGCTGCAGCGCGTCTTCGCGATTGCGATCCCACACG
>JBDTLV010000008.1:0-78495 GCA_039934615.1 Tahibacter sp. | reverse complement strand
CCAGCTGCTGGAGCAGAAACGCGATCGCGAACAACGACCAATACAGGCGTCGCCGACGCGGAATCTGCGATTCGATCGGAAGCGGGATACTCATGCAGTTGTCCGGCAGGCGTCGTCAATCCGGGAAATCTTCGTCAGGCCGTCGCGGACGTGGCGGATCTGCGTGCGGTCGGTGTGCGGCTTCACCGCCAACGACGTGGCGGGCAGCGCGCGCATCGATCGATCAGGCCCGGATTGAGTGAGCCGATGCGCAAGAATCGATCGGGTTCGACGCGTGGCGCAGCAACGCACTGGGAAGACTCCGGGTGAACGGGCATTCGTCAGGGCCGCTGCGCCGATCGCGCTGTCGGTCTTACTTGGTGGCTGCAGCAGGTGCGGCGGCACGGCGTTTCGCCGCGGCCTTGAAGACCGGGGTGAACTTTTCCCGCGCGCCAGCCGTGCTGATCGACTCGACGTAGTACCAATACTCCTTGCACGGATCGATGGTGTCGTCGCGGAATTCGTATTTCTTGGTTTCGTCGGTGGTGCCGGCGCCGAGCACCGGTGCAGTGCCGAGTTTCTTGAACTCGCCCTTCTCCGAATCGCCGCGGAAAACTTCATAACCGAAATTGTCCACTTCACTCGCGGTCGTCCAGCGCGGCGTGTTGGCCAGGCGTTGGTCCGCGGGCAGTGCGCTCTGGTCGCCACAGGTACCTTCGGGTGGCAGCACCGCGGCGGTTTCGGCGGGCGGCGTGGCAGCGGGCGCGGCGGGCGGGCTCGCGGCTGGCGCAGCAGCGGCCGGCGGCGCGGCCGCGGCGGGCTTCTGATCGGTGGGCGAATTGCAGGCAGCCAGCAGGGCAGCCATGACAGCGGGGAGAACGAATGAACGCATGACAACTCCAGGTGAAGTCGGAAGACGCGGGGCTGGACAGCCCGGGGCGAGCGCAACGATAGTCTGGGCATGACCCGTGTGCAACGCCGGAAGTTCCAGCAGACCGTCCCCGCCCGCCGTCCGATCCAGCGTCTGCCGGCGCTGATTCTGTGCATGGTGTGGGGACTGTGCGCCGGCGCGGACTGGCAACTAGACATCACGCCGGACAACGCCCTGTATCCGGCCCTGGATCTGTCGCAGGCGCAGCGCAGCGCCGCGACGCCGCAGGCCACCGACGGACGCGTGGTGGGTGCGGGCAGCGGCCTGATCCAGGTGGAGCTGCGCGCCAATCACGATGCCGAGCGGGTGGCGCTGCGTCTGGATGCGGAATACCTGTCGCATCCGGTCGACCTGGTCGCGACGCTGCCGCGCGCCGGCGAACGCTATGTGCTGCGCCCGGCACTGGCCTGGGACATTGCCGCTTTATCCACCTTGCAAGAAATACGCACGGTAAACATCATCCTGAGCCTGCAGCGCGGCGATGCGCCGGTGCAGCAGATACAGCGCGAGGTTCGCCTGCACCCGATGCAGGAAGCCCTGTACTACGTGCGCGACGGCAGCGAGCACGTGGACTTGTCCTGGATCTTCGCCGCCTATGCCGATCCGCAGTCGGCCGTGGTCGACGCGATGCTCGCGCAGGCGCAGCGTGCGCATCCGGAACTGCCGTTCGATGGCTATGCAAGTCGCGATGCCGCTGCGGTAATCGCGCAGGCTTTCGCCCTTTGGGAAGTGCTGGAGCAGCGCGGCGTGCGCTACGCGGATGAAGATCCGGGACTCGCGCGCGGACCGCAGATCTGGAGCCAGCGCGTGCGTCTGCACGACGACGTCTGGAACCAGCGCCGCGCGAATTGCCTGGATGGCAGCCTGCTGCTCGCCGCGGCGCTGGAGCGCCTCGGTGTGCGCAGCGTGCTGTTGCTGGTGCCCCGCCACGCCCTGCTCGCTTTCTATCCCTTGCGTCAGGATGGCGAACCCGTGTTTGTCGAGACTACTCTGCTCGGCGCGCGGCGACTGGCCGCCGCGGCGCCGCGCGCGTTTCTGTCCGAGCTGTCGCACCCCGACGCCGATGCGCTGCGCAGCTTCAGCGCGGCACTGGATGCGGGGCGCACACGTCATGCGCGCGACGCGGCCGGTTTCCGGCGTCGCACGCCGGACTATCAATGGATCGATCTCGCCATCGCGCGCAGCTATGGCATCATGCCGCTCCCCGAGGCGTCGCGTCGCAGCGCGCCAGCGACGGTCGATGGCGGACGCTGATACGTCGCGACGCCGGGTGACTTACGGAGTTCGCATTGTCAATTGATATACAAAACCTGCGAACAGAGATCCGCACGGAAGCCGCAGCCCTCGCGCTTCCGGGAATGCCTGCGCCGGACCACCCGACCCCCGCGAATACCGCGCTGTCGCTGGAGCATCCGCAGCGCAACGACTATTGCCTCGCCGACTTCGTGCATGTGCACCAGGAAGCGTTTGTCGAACTGGCCTATCGCTGCCTGCTGAAACGCGCGCCGGACGGACCCGGCATGCTCGACCTCCTGCATCGCCTGGCCGAAGGCGACAGCAAGATCGCGATCCTCGGCGACCTGCGCTGGTCGGTCGAAGGACGCGGTCACGCGGTACGCGTGCGCGGCCTCGCGCTGCGCTATCGCTACTGGCGCGTCACACGCTGGCCGGTGATCGGCGGGGTGATCGAACGCTGCGCCCTGATCCTTGCATTGCCGGAAATCGCCCGCGAACAGCGTCGCCTGGGCCAGTCGATCGCGCAGGCCGATCGGGTCGCGGACACCGCGGACCTCGCGGTGCAATTGCGTGCGATGCGCGACGAACTGGACGCACTGCGCCGCTCCCGCGAGCACGACCCTGCGCCACCGGCATGAGCGTTGCGCTGCGATGGCAGGTGCGGAACGCGCAGCGGCTTCTGGTGGAGTTGTACACCGGTGGTTTGTGCCGCGCGCCCAGGCTTCATCAAGCAGGCCGGCGCTGGTGAGAATTGCCCTGCTCGCACCGTCCCTGAGTGCACGCGACGCGGTCGGCACCGATGTGCTCGAAATGGCCTTGCTGTTGCGCGAATCGGGTCATGAAGTGCGCCTGTACGCCGACAGTGCGGTCGGTATCGATGAAGGCGTGCACGCGCCTTCCGGTTTCGCCACCTGGCTGCGCGGCGAACAGGACTGCGTGATCTATCACGCCTCCATCGGCTGGCCGCGCGGCGAGGCGATGCTCGCGCAATGCCGCGCGCGACGCGTGCTGCGCTATCACAACATCACGCCGGCGGAATTTTTCATCGGCTATTCCCGCGACCATGTGCGCACCTGCGCCGCCGGACGCGCCGGCCTGCCGCGCCTCGCAACGCTGGGTTTCGATATGGCACTGGCCTGTTCGCGCTACAACCTCGACGAACTCGTCGCGCACGGTTTCCCCGCGTCGCACGGCCGCGTGCTTGCGCCGCTGCACCGCATTGAGGCACTCCGCGACCAGGCCGCCGACGCCGGCGTACTGGATCGCTACAACGACAGGCGCTGTAACCTGCTGATGCTCGGCCGCGTCGCGCCGAACAAGGGCCATGCCGCGCTGATCGACGCATTCGCCTGCTACCTGCGCGAATACGAAGCGGATGCGCGTCTGCTCGTGGTCGGCAAGCAGGACCGGCGCCTGGCCGGCTATGTGCGGCACCTGCAGCAACGTGCTGCCGCGTATGGGATTTCCGAACAATTGCATTTTCTTGACAATGTGGATGAGGCAAAGCTCAAGGCGTGCTGGCTGGTCGCTGATGCCCTGCTGACGCTGTCCGAGCACGAGGGATTTTGCGTACCGCTGGTCGAGGCGATGGCGCTGGGCGTTCCGATCATCGCCCGCGCGAGCAGCGCGATTCCCGACACCCTCGGCGACGCTGGACTGCTGTGGGAATCGGCCGATCCGCGCCTCTACGCCGCGAGCGTTGCGCGTCTGCGTCGCGACCCCGGCGCAACGGCGGCATTGCGCGAAGCCGGTCGCCTGCGCTACCGGCAGCATTTCCGTCGCGAAGTGCTCGCGCGCCAACTGGTCGAGGCCATTGCATGCCTGTATTGAATCGCCTGGCGATCGTGGTGCAGCGCTGCCATCCCGATGTGGTCGGCGGCTCCGAGGCGCTCGCGTGGCAGTACGCGCAGTTGCTCGCCGGCGACTACGACGTCGAGATCCTGACCAGTTGCGCGCTCGACTATCAGACCTGGAACAATGTGCTGCCGGTCGGTATCGAGCGGCGCGATGGGATTGCGGTCCGGCGCTTTGCCACGGCGTTCCCCCGCGGCCTGTATTTCAACCAGCTGCATCGCCGCCTGCTCGCCGATTTCAGCGCGAGCGAGGGACGCGATGCCAGCGATCGACTGCCGTGGCGCAATGCGCTGGCGGAAGAATTCATCCGCTTCCAGGGGCCGTGGTGTCCGGGCCTGGTCGAACACGTGGCACAGCAACACAACAGCTATCACAAGCTGATCTTCTGCACCTATCTGTATCCGACCACCTATTTCGGACTGCAGCAGACCCCGCCCGAGCAGCGCATCCTCGTGCCCACCTTGCACGACGAGCCGCCGGCCTACCTGCCCGCGTATGCGGCCATGGCCCGCGACTGTCGACTCGTGTGGCTGACCGAAGCGGAACGCACGCTGGGCACCGCTTTGTGGAATATTTCGCACGGCGATGTGGTCGGCATGGGCGTCGATGCCATGGCCGCGGCGCCAGCGTCACCCGCGTCGGTGCCCTACCTGCTGTACTGCGGCCGCATCGATGAAAGCAAAGGCTGCCGCGAACTGATCGACGCGTTTCTCGCCCTGCGTCGCCTGCGTCGCGAGCCGTTTCGTTTGGTGCTGACGGGTTCGGATCACCTGGGCTTGCCGGATCGCACCGATATTGAATTTCTCGGCTTTGTGGAAGAAGCGCGCAAGCGCGAGCTGATGGCCGGCGCGCGCGCGTTCGTGATGCCGTCGCGCTACGAGAGTTTCAGCATCGTAACCCTGGAGGCGATGGCGCAGTCCACGCCGGTGATCGTGAATGCAGATTGCGCGGTGCTCGCCGAACACCGCGAGCGCTCGTCTGCGGGCTTCGCTTACCGCGGTCGCGCCGGACTGATCGAGGCGATGCAGGACGCGCTCGACCTGGACGATTCCGCGCGGCGCGCAATGGGCGCGCGAGGACGCGACTACGTGATGCGGCGTCATGCTCACGCGGCAGTGCGCGCGAGGCTGCTGGCGGTGGTCGCTTAAGCTCAGCTGCGCTGAGCCACGATGGCGTTTGGAATAGGGTACGTTTCCGATAGCGAGAGCTTGCACGATCGGACGATGCGGTGATCGGAGGCGCTCGTTCGTGCGGTCGTCTGCGGCAGCCACACGCTACCGAAGGCGGCGGAACAGTGGTTCGACGTATGGCGGGCTGCGCTTCGGAAGCATTCCCTAACAAACGTTCGCACCTGCGTTCGCCCGCATCTCGTGGAGTCAGACCGACTCGAAACGCAGCACGAACGAGGCGCCGCCGAGCGATTCGGAGCGGCGCACGGCGAGTGTGCCGCGGTATCCGCGCACGATGTCCTGCACGATGGCCAAGCCGATGCCATGACCCTGCACGCGCTCGTCGCCGCGCACGCCGCGTTGCAGCAGGTGTTCGACTTTTTCCTCGGGAATGCCCGGACCATCGTCTTCGACGCACAACTCAAGGCCGGCTCGGCGCGCGCGTGGCGCATGCACGGTGCGCGCGCTGAGCAGCACGCGGTGGTCCGCCCACTTGAACGCGTTCTCCAGCAGGTTGCCGAGCAGTTCCATCAGGTCGCCTTCGGCACCGAAGAAGCGCGCGTCGTCGTCCAGCTCGAATTCGCAAAGCACCCGCTTTGCCGCGTATACCTTTTCCAGACTGGACACGATGCCTTCCGCGGCAGTCTCGATCGCGAGCGGCGTGGAAAACACCTGGTGGCGCGAGGCCGTCGCGCGCGACAACTGATAGGACACGATGTCGTGCATGCGTTGCGCCTGGTCGGCGACGGTACGGCGCAGGCTGACCTGGCCACTGCCGCTGTCCAGCTCGCTGCGCAAGACGGCGAGCGGCGTCTTCAGACTGTGCGCGAGATCGGACATCGTGTTGCGGTAGCGGTCCAGTTGTTCGCGGCCGAAGTCGATCATTTCGTTGAGGCTGCCAGTCAGCGGCGTGAGCTCGCGGGGGTACGGACCCGGCAATCGTTCGGCGCCGCCGTTCATGACTTTGTCCACATCGCCGACCACGCGCCGCAGCGGAGAAAATCCCCAGCGCAGGAGGGCTACCTGGAGCAGCATCAGAACCAGCCCCAGCGCGCCGAGCCAGCGTGCCAATGTGCGGCGGAACGCGGCGACCTGGCGGTGGAACTGCGCCTCGCTTTCCGCAACATGCACGGTCAGCGCGACCGGTTTGCGCGCGTCGACCTCCCAGCTCACGCCCTGGCTCATCACGAACATCACGCCGACCGGGGTCTGGATCGGGCCCTGGAAATCCGTGGCGCCAACCGCCAGCATGTTGTCGAACGGCAGGTCGCGACCGAGCGCGGACGGTGATTCCCAGTGCAGGTTCGGCGTGTCGCCGACGATGACCGCATAAAGCCCCGATCCCGGCCGCGCGAAGTCCGGATGCGGCAGGGTTTCCGGCGGCACCAGCTTGATTCCGCGCGCGACATCGGAACCGGCCAGATAAGCAAAAACGTAGCTTTGTAGCCTATCCCGCATCGCGGCGATGGCGGCATCGTAGTAGGCGCGATCCAGGGCGAAGCCGGTGACGCCGAGAAACGCCGCCAGCGCGACGCCGGCGGCCAGCGTCGATCGAGCCTGCAATGACAGTGGTCTGCGCGCCATACCTCTACCTGATTGCCAGCGACTGGCGTCCCGGCTGGCGCGGCCGATACCCGGTTCGCTTCAGACGCTACTCCGCGTTGTCGGTCCGCGCGATCGCAAAACGATAGCCGCGTCCGCGCACCGTTTCGATCGGCTTCAATCCACCTTCCGGATCGAGCTTGCGGCGCAGGCGACCGATGAACACCTCGAGCACGTTGGAGTCGCGATCAAAATCCTGCTGATAGATGTGTTCGGTCAGATCCGCCTTGGACACCAGCTCGCCGGCATGCAGCATCAGATATTCGAGCACCTTGTATTCGTAGCTGGTGAGATCGACCGGACGGTCCTCGACGGTTACACTTTGCGCCGTCGTATCCAATAGCACAGGTCCACATTCCAGCACGGGCTTGGTCCAGCCGGTCGCGCGGCGTACCAGGGCGTTGAGGCGAGCGAGCAATTCCTCGACGTGGAAGGGCTTGACGAGATAGTCGTCGGCGCCGGCCTTGAGTCCCTCGACCTTGTCCTGCCAGCTCGAACGCGCGGTGAGGATCAGGATCGGATAGCGCTGACCGCCCTCGCGCAGGGCCCTCACCAGCTCCATGCCGGAGCGCTTCGGGAGGCCCAGGTCGATGACCGCCACGTCGAACGGCATTTCGCGGCCGAGGTACAGGCCTTCGTCGCCATCGGACGCGGTATCGACCGCGTAGCCATCGCGCTTGAGTCGCGCCGACAGGGTTTCGCGCAGGGCCGCCTCATCTTCCACCAACAATACGCGCATCACTCATTCTCCTTGTCGTCGGCGGGTATCTGCACCACCTGGACGCGACCATCGCGGGTGAGCAGTTTGATACGGTAGAGTTTCTTCTTGCCGATGTGCACTTCTTCGGCGGTCAGCACGCGCCCCTGGATTTCCTTCTGCACGCGCTCAACTGCGTTTTCCAGGCTCAACTCTGCTGCCGCCACGTGGCCGGCCATCCCGGCCAGCAGCACGCAAGTCACAACAATCCAGCGGGCATGACGCATCCTCATGGTGGCATCTTAACGTCGAAGTGCGCGCATGCAATGCGTCGCGGCCTACTCAGTCTCGACAGCGCGGATTGAATTGCGGCTGAACTGCCGGTAAGGCGGCGGATCGGTGCACGATCGTCGGCGTTCCGCGGCGATCTGTCCGACAGGCCCGATCAGCCCCCTGCCCGCCCCGGCCGACGGATTGGCGCAACCGGCCGGACGCTGTGGCCAACCTTGCCGGTGCCCATTCGCGCCCGGCTGGCCTAGTAGATTTCGCCGACGCAGCAGCGCAGGCTGCCGCCGGCCTTTTCGATCTGCGGCAGGTCGACGGCTTCGATGCGGAAGTCCCATTCTGCCAATTGTGCGCGTTGTGTATCACTCAGCGCGGCGGCCGCCCGTGCGCTCATCCACACGGTATCGTCGGACAGGGCGATGCAGTTGCCCGCATAGTCGCTCTTCTGCGCGGGACTCAGCGAAAGGACACACGGATCGTAGGCGCTCGCGATGGCTGCCGCATCGGCCGGGTCGGCGAATCCGTCCGCGGCGATCACCACGGCGCGACCGGCGAGCACGGACAACACGACGTTGGTGTGATATTCGCCAGCTGCGAGGGGGAAACAGTAGGTCAGGCGCAGTCCGAACGCCGCATGCATCGCCTGCGCGCCGGCATGGTCGCAGCGTTCCGACAATCCGCAGTAACCGATGCCCCGGGCGCGATCGATGACCAGTGCGCCGGTCAGTTCGGCGACGCCGTCCAGATCCGACAGATCCTGCGTGGCGTAACCGAGCACATCGGCGAAGAAACCACGGATATCCGCGCGTCGAGCCTCGCGCTGGCGCACTTCGTGACGCATCCGGCCGATGATCAGCCGGCCTTTCGCGGTTGCGTACACATTGTTCGGAAATACCGCATCCGGCGTTGTGGAATCGCCCGGGAAGGTGACCACCGGCACCACGCTGCCGATGCGTCGCGCCAGTTCAGCGTGCTCGACCAGCGCGGCACCGGCGTCAACGCTGGACTGCATGCGCATGTAGCGATTGTCCTGCGCGGACTGCTCAGCCAGGTGAAAGCCGAGCGGCGCAACCAGGAACGCTGCGCGCGCGCTGGCCGGCGCCTGGGCCAAGTAATTGCCGCTGCGCCAAGCGCGCAGAAAAGCGGCGGGATGGTCGACGATCATCGATAAACCAGGGTCGGCGGAGTGAACGGGATATCCTGCCAGTCCAGGCGCGATTCGTCACCCGTGGAGCGTACCCAGGCGGCGCGATTGCGTCCGCTGCGCTTGGCGCGATAGAGCGCCGCATCGGCAAGGCGCAGGCACTGATCGAGACTGTGCTGGCGCGTGCGGCGCGGATCGAACGGAAACAGGCTGCACCCGATCGAACAGGTCACGTTGAGCAATTCGCCGCCGATCGGGAACGGCGTTGCGGCAATCGCCTGCAGCACGCGCCGCGCCAGAGGCTCCACCGCATCACGCTGCACCGCGTCGAACAACAGCAGGAATTCTTCGCCACCCCAGCGCAGCAGCACATCGCCTTCCCGTCCCAGTGAACGCAGGCGTTGCGCGATTTCCACCAGCACCGCATCGCCGACCGCGTGCCCATGGCTGTCGTTGATCCGTTTGAAGTGATCGCAGTCCACCAGCAGCAGCGCGAAAGCCGCGTGCGTCGCGTCGTCGCGAATCCGCCCCAGCAGTTGTTCACAATGCCGCGGAACCTCGACCGAGAAATGTCGCCGATTCCACAATCCGGTCAGAGGATCGGTCAGCGAGGCGTGTTCGAGACGCTGGTTGGCTTCCGCAAGCTCGGCCGTGCGCAGGCCGACTTCGTGCTCAAGCGCTTGCGCGCGACGTCGCAACGCGGCGCTGCGCAATCGACCGATGCCCAGCCCGGCGAGCATCAGCAGCAGGGCCAGAGCACCCAACGCCCAATTGCTGCGCCACCACGGCGCCGCGATGGAAAACGCGAGGTGCAGCGGCACCGCTTCGACACCGTAAGCATCCCGGGCGCGCAGCGTGAGGCGAAACTTGCCCGGCGGCAGGCGGGTGAAATCGAAGCGGCCCGACTCGCTCCACTGCGGCTGCGACGCAGGCAATCCATCAAGTTCGGCGAGGTAGCGGATCTGCTCCGGCCGCTCGTAACTGAGCAGGGCAACGTCGATCTGCACGCTGTCATCGCCTGCGACGAGTTTCGCGCCGTCCTGCAAGTGCGTACCGCGTTCGCTGCGCGCCTGCATCAGGCGCAGTGGCGCTGCGCTGCCGGCACCGACCTCGGTTCCCGGGTCGTACAGCGCAAGGCCATCGACACTGCCCGCCCAGATGCGCCCTTGCGCGTCGCTGAAGCTGGTGCGGTTGAATTCCAGACCGGGCAATCCTTCGGCGAGACCAAAACTGTCGCGGCGCAGCACCGCCAGACCCGGCCCCGGCGCAAACTGGTAACGCGTCACGCCGCTTGATCCGAATGCGTAAAGTCGGTCACTGGCATCAAAAGCAAAATTGTACACTTGTCCCGGAGGCCGCTGCTGGGCGTCGAGACTGTCGCATTGCAGGGTGGCGCCAACGCCGATGCGGGTGATCCCGGCGCGCGTCGCGGCCCACAATGCGGCGCGCCCGGTCGCATCGCGATGCAGGCGCAGATCCATCAGGTCCGGGTACGGCAGGCAACTCGTCTCGACTTTGTGCCATTGTTTACCGTCGAACCAGGCCAGTCCTTCGCTGCCCGCCAGCCAGAGATGTTCACGTCCGTCCGGAGCCGGCGCCAGCAGCAACACGCGAGACAAGGGCTGTCCGCCGAGTTCGGGCACGGGCACCACTTCGATCTTGCCGTCGACGAGACGGGCCAGCCCGTGGCGCGTTCCGAGCCAGACGATGTCCTTGCCCTCGCTGCTGTCGGGCAGCACGTCAAGCACCGAAAGACCCGGCAGCGCCGAATTGTCCGAGGTGTATTCGACCCAGCCCGAGTCAGACCAGTCGATCAGGCCGCGGTCCGTGGCGAGCCAGACGTGACCCGGCGTATTCGCGACCGCAAACAGCGTGCTGCGCGCATAGGCCTCGGGCAGGAATCGATGCCAGCCGCCCTCGATCCAGCGCGCCGGCCCTTCGATCGTGCCAACCCACATCGTGTCGACACCGTCGAGAAAACGCGCACGTCCGATGCCGAATATGACCCGGTGCGGCAGTCCGTGCCGCTCGTCCAGTGCGGTCCAGCGCTGCGGCTCGCGACGCGCCAGACCACTGGAGTTGGTGCCGATCCAGAGCAGTCGATGGCCGCCCTCGACACCGGTTTCGAGGAGCGCAGTGACCGCGTTTTCCGGCAGCCCCTCGGCGCGCGTGATGACCGCAACCGAACCGTCGTCGCGAAACTCGGCGAGACCCGAACGCGCCAGACCAGCGCGGAGTAGCGGACGTCCGGCATCATCGACTCCCGCCAGCAGCGGCGCCACGGTTCCTTCGAAAAATCCACTCGTGACATCGTATACGGTGATTGAATCGCCCGCGATGCGTGCGATGCCGCGACCGCATCCGACCCACAGATCGGTGCCTTGCGCGCCGCCCCACTGCGCGAGTGAGCGCACCGAGCTGTTCGGCAATCCATCGGCCTTTTCGAGGTGCCACGGGGCAAGTTTTGGATCGGCGCCTTCCGGCGCGTCGACGCGGTACAGCCCGTCTATGTTGGTACCTATCCACAATGCATCACCGTTCGGGCCGACGCCACGCAGCAGCGCCGCCACCTCCAGCGCAACCGTCGAGGCGATCGGCGTGCATCCGGTGCGGACACAGCGGTAGACGCCGCGCGGCGTTCCGGCGTAGACGGATTCCTGATCGCGCGCAATGAGGGCCTCGATCGAGAGTCGCTCCGGGATGCCCGGAACCGCGGCAATCGTGCCATCCGGATCGCGTCGCCACAGACCGGCAATGTCGGTGCCCATCCACACGCTGCCATCGGCCGGCGCGATCAACTGGCTGCCGAACGGACGCGCGCCGTCGCGTTCCGGCAAGGCCATGCGCCGCCATTCGCGACCATCGAATTGCGCGACGCCATCCTCGGTCGCGGCGTATACAAAGCCTTCGCGGTCCTGCGCCAGTGCCTGCACGCTGTTCTGCGGCAGTCCTTCCTGAGTGCGATAGCGGCGTAGCGCTTCCCAATGGAATTCCTGGCGCGCTTCCGGTGCGGGCCCGGGGGTGCGTTGCAAGGCGGCAGCAGCGCCGGCGCTGGCCAGCACCGCGAAAAGGGTCAGCAGTGCGCGCTCAGGCCGCCGCAAGCGGCAGACTCCGGGCCGAGATGGCATCGAGCAAGACCTCGATGCCGGCATCGTTGCGATGCGCGCGTTCGCTCAGGTGGCGGCGGAATGCACGCGCTCCGGGCAGGCCTTGATAAAGGCCGAGCAGATGCCGCGTGATGTGCTTGAGCGCCGTGCCGCGCGCGAGTTCCGCCTCGATGTAAGGCTGCATGCGCGAGAGTATCGCGTCGCGTAGCGGCAGGTCCCTGCCGTGCAGGCGCTGCTCGACCAGCGCCAGCACGAAGGGATCGTGATACGCGGCTCGACCAAGCATCACGCCATCAACATGGCGCAAATGCTCTTCGGTCTGTTCGGCGCTGGTGATACCGCCGTTGATGACGATACACAATTGTGGAAAATCCTGCTTCAGCTGGTGCACGCGGGCATAATTCAGCGGCGGGATGTCGCGATTCTCTTTCGGCGACAGACCGTCAAGCCAGGCTTTGCGTGCGTGCACGATCAGCGTGCGCACACCCGCCGCGACCATGCACTCGGTGAAGTGCTGCAGGTCGGCATAATCGTCCTGCTGATCCACGCCAATTCGACACTTCACGGTGACATCGACCGCGACCGCCGCGCGCATCGCCTCCACGCACGCGCCCACCAGCTGCGGCTCGCGCATCAGGCAGGCGCCAAAGCGTCCCGACTGGACGCGGTCGGAAGGGCAACCGACGTTGAGGTTGATCTCCACATAACCGGCTTCCTCGCCAATGCGTGCCGCCCGGGCCAGTTCATTCGGGTCCGAGCCGCCGAGCTGCAATGCGAGGGGCTGTTCAAACGCATCGTGCGCGAGCAACTTTCGACGATCGCCATGGGTCAGTGCCGCGGCGGTGACCATCTCGGTATACAGGCGCGCATGTGGACTCAGCAAACGGTGGAAAACTCTACAATGTCGATCCGTCCAGTCCATCATGGGCGCCACGCACAGCGTCCACGGATTCGCGGCCGCGGTGAGCCTGGAGTTCGGCTGCTCGTGCAACCGGTTGGCAGTGACTCCGTTCATTCCTGGTCGATTTCCCGATCTGCCTCGTGCAGGGCGAAACTGTAGCAGCACCGTCAACCCCCGGACACTGCGGAATGGTTTGATCATTCGTGCTGGCACCGGGTGAGTCGCACCCGTCGCGCCCGAAGCGGTCCAGGGATCGCGCCCACGCAAGCGCAATCCCGACCTGCCGGTTGCGTTCGTTGTCGGTGTGCGTACGCTTGGCGAACTGCACCCGACCCGTCAAACTCCGCCTGGATTCGCCGTTGTCATGCCGGCACGCCACTCACGGATCGAAGCAGAAGCGCCGTGCCGGCGTCCGGCCTTTGCGGCGCAACAGGCCCGGTGGGCAACGTTGACGTATGGCGAGAATGACATGACGATTCTTCACACGGCGCAGGTCGCCTCGTCACACTGCCTGCCGAAATGCGCATGAACCGGGAAAGCTGCTCCGCGCCAGTCGCGCTCGCTCCGGCGGAAGTCAGCCTCGTCGAAGCCACGCGGGTCTGGGCGATGATCGGCTGGCTAGGTTTTGGCGGTCCCGCCGGCCAGATCGCATTGATGCATAAGGAACTTGTGGAGAAGCGTCGCTGGATCAGCGACGAACGTTTCTTGCATGCGCTGAACTACTGCATGCTGTTGCCCGGTCCGGAAGCGCAGCAACTTGCGATCTACATCGGCTGGCTCATGCACCGTACCCTCGGTGGCATCATTGCCGGCAGCCTGTTCGTGTTGCCGGGCGCCTTGGTGATTTTCGCCTTGAGCTGGCTGTACGTCTCCTATCAGCAACTGCCGCTGCTTGCGGCAATTTTCGTCGGCCTGAAAGCAGCAGTTCTGGCAGTGGTGGTAGATGCGGTACTGCGCATCGGCCGACGCGCCCTGAAGAATCGTGCGCTGATCGGTATCGCTGCCACGGCATTTGTGGCGATCTATCTTTTTAAATTTCCGTTTCCGCTGATCGTGGCCAGCGCAGCGCTGCTCGGTGTTGCGGGTCAGCGTTACCGGCCAGCGAACTTTCCCGAGCCTGCGTCGATGGCCGCGCTCGCGGGTGGCGACTATCTGATCGATCGGCGTATCGCCAGTGGTGAACTGGATCCGGCGCGCCGCTCGCTGGTCCGGCCATCGACGCTCCTGCTGGTCGGCATCGCGCTGTGGATCGCGCCGGTACTCGCCGTCATCGGCGTATTCGGCCGCGACAGCATCATCACGCGGTTGGGCGTGATGTTCGGAGAAACCGCGGTGGTGACCTTCGGCGGCGCGTATGCGGTGCTCGCCTACGTCGCGCAACGCGCGGTGGAAAGCCATGCCTGGCTCAATGCCGGCGAAATGCTCGATGGACTCGCCCTGGCGGAAACCACGCCCGGGCCGCTGATCATGGTGGTGCAATATGTGGCGTTCGTCGCGGCCTATCGTCATCCGATGGGGCTCAGTCCGCTCGCGGCGGGCCTGCTGGGATCGGCCGTCACGATCTGGGTCACGTTTGTACCAAGCTTCGTATGGATTTTCCTCGGTGCGCCGTATATCGAAGCGCTACGCCACAACCGCACCCTGCATGCGGCGCTCTCGGCGATCACGGCGGCCGTCGTTGGCGTGATTCTCAACCTGTCGGTCTGGTTCGCCGTGCATTCCGTGTTCCAGCGGGTGGAAGCGCGAGACTGGGGACTGCTGCAACTCGACGTCCCCGTCTGGAGCAGTTGGCAACCGGTCTCGGTGCTGCTCGCCGCCGCGGCCTTGATCGCGATGCTGCGCTATCGGATCAGCATGGGCTGGACACTACTCGGCAGCGCGGCGATCGGCGCGGTCTGGACACTGCTGAGCTGACATCGCGGCGCGCGGTTCGACTGCCGAAGCAGCCGCGACACGTCACGCTGCCGAACGCACCGCGACTGATTGTGCAGGTGGCCCGACAACGAGGCGGCCGCGCGTCACGCCATTCTACTGCAGCAAATCCGCCTGCAATATCGAGGTGAACCACAGCAGTTGATAATGGTAGTAAGGAAAACTGTAACTGGCATTCTCGCCGGCGATCGACGATGAATGTACCCCGTAGACCAGGCAGGTTCCCGACGAGCAGACCACTTCGTCGATCCAGGACTTGATCGAGAATTCCCGTGTCGCGAGTCGCTTCGCGTAAATCCCGTTGAGCAAAGGGCTGCCTACCGACAAGCCGGCGCTTGCGCAGGTCGCAGTCGCGACGTTGTACGGATACATGCCACAGCTCCACAGACCGCGGTAGCCGCCGGCAATGCCGACGAAACTGTCCACATTTCCTGAAAGCCCCAGTTTCACGATTTCCCGCGCAAGCAGCGTGACGCCCATCGAATGCCCAATCACATCGATCCTGCCGGTGCATGACGCGGCGATCGCCGCGTTCAGCGCCGCAGCGACCGGTGCTTCCTCGCTGCCGCTATGGTCGTTGCACGCCGCGCACGTCTTGCTGCCCCAGCTCGGGCGAAAGATCTGCGCATCGCTATAGCCGCGTGCACGCAGTTCGACATAGGTGTTGTCGAAATCGGTCGGACTGCCGGTATTGCCATGCACCAGCACCACGTTGTCGACGCACGCGGCCTGCGCGGCAACCGAAGCCGCAAGCAGTGCCACACTAAAAATCGCGCCCAGCAGCTGTGCTCTTTGCATGCGATCCTCCCCGAATGGAGTCGTACCCTAGCAACTACACGCTGCCGGTACACGTGTACGAAAGTACAATGGGCACTCACGGAGCCGGCTTGCAGGTCGATTGCGTTCCGTTCGGATCGAACGTTCGCGAACCAGCCGCTGTGGAGCGTTCAGGGCGCCAGCAGGCGCTCCGCAAGCCCACCCGAGCGTGTCACAGGCTGCCTGAGCGCGGAATCCAGCGCAGCATCCGAACTCCAGATTTCGACCGACTGCTTCGCACGGGAGACACCCGTGTAGAGCAACTGCCGGCTGAGGATGCGATGGTCGGCGTCCGGCGGAAGCAGTACGGCGGCATGCTGATATTCGGAACCCTGGCTCTTGTGGATGGTGATCGCAAACGCAGTCTCATGGCTCGGCAATGTGTTGGGTGCGTAGCTGCGCACGTGCCGTTGCAGCCCGGCCGGACCTGGTTCGCGGTTGCCGACGGCATCACCTGCGGCGGAGATCTGCGCCGTTTCAAACCAGACGCGCAACCGACCATCGGCGTCGACCAGGCACAGGCCGATGTCGCCATTGAACAAGCCAGCGCCGTAGTCATTACGCGTGATGATGATCGCGCGTCCCGCATACCATTCCTGCCCTTCGTCCAGGTGCCACGCGTTGCGCAGCAGGCGTTCCAGCACGATATTGATCGCAAGCGCACCGAAGTTGCCCTCGCGCATTGCGCAAAGCAATTGTCGCTGGCCCAGTGCGTCGAGGGCAGCCAACACGGTTTGCCTGCGCATGTCTGTGGGCCGGGAGTTGGACAACGGCAGAGCGGCCGCATCTGCGTCGAGTGTTACCGCATTGTCGTTTTGTTCCAAATGCGGTGAGTCACGCGAGTCGAGCAACGGGCGCAAACCCGGCACTGCCGACAGTTGCGTCGCCCAGCGACGCAAGTTCGCGTTGAGCGCGGCGCCATCATCGATGCGGCGCTGCTGCGCGTGCGCGCCAGCGGCGGTGAGCGCGGCGCGCAATGCGCCGCTGTCACCGACACGCACCGCCTCGTTGATCGACACCAGATGCCGCGCAGCGCGAAAGCTGTGATGCAGGCGGGTCAGGTCAGCGCGCCCCTGCGCTTCGAGTACCGCGACCAGGTCCATCAGCACGGATCCGGTCGCGACCGAGGCCAGTTGATCCGCATCGCCGACGAGAATCAGGGTCGACTCGGGCTTCACCGCGGCGAGCAGTCGCCGCAGCATGGCCAGATCGATCATCGACGCCTCATCGACAACCACGATATCGGCATCGATCGGCTGCCGCGCGCCGCGGCCGAACGCATTGCGCCAGGGCTGGTAGTCGAGCAGGCGGTGCAGGGTCAGTGCATCGCGGTCAGGGACCGCCTCGAGATATGTCTGCCAGACCGGCGACAGGGGTAATGTCGCATGTTCCCGTAATGCACTTTTTCCCTGACGCAGCGCCTGCAACAGTCGCTGCGCGGCTTTGCCGGTCGGGGCCGCGACGCGGATCGACTGCGTCCGTCGCGCCTGATGCTGGAGCATCAGCAACATGCGCAGCACCGTCGTCGTCTTGCCGGTGCCGGGACCGCCGGTAAGCACGAAAAGGCGCCGGCCGACGACCCGGCGCACAGCCTCGCGCTGCGCTTCCAGCTCGGCGCCACGCAAGCCATGGAACAATTCGTCGATCACGACATCGTCGACGACGGGCGTCATCTGCGGCACGCGACGAGAGCGGAGCAATTCGGCCGCGGTCGCCTCATCCTGGACATTGCGATAAATATAGAATCGGCGGGACTCATCGAGCACAAAGGGTTTTGGCGTTTCCGGTCCGGTGCCGACCATCGCCTCGCCGCGCAGGCTGGCAATGTCCTCCGCCGAGAGCGCCGGCATGCCGTTGCGGTGCTGGCTGGCATCCAGATGCAGGGCTGCGTCACCGTCACCATCGGCCAGGCTTGTCCAGGCCGCCGTCGCGGCCAGCAGGCCCGAGCCGCCGTGTTCGCGCACCCAGCGATAGAGCGCACGGTCCAGCGGACGCCAGGCCTCGACGACGAGTTCGCCCGCATCGCGCCGGAAGCCGTGCAGACTCATGCGGCACCTCCCCGATCATCACCAGCCAACACGCGATCAACCGCGTCGATCAGGTCGTCGTCAAAGCGCTGCATCCAGATGCCCGCACCGGGCACGATGCCGACGGCACGCACAAAGAGATAGATCGCGGCACCCAGGTGCGTTCCGCGCCGGTAGTTGTGCACGCGTTGGCGCAGATAGCGATCCAGCGCGACCGTGTAGAGCAAGGCCTGGAAGCGATACTGATGCCGGTCCATCGCCTGCACCAACTGCGCGGGCGCGTAGTCGGACAGGCGCAGCCCAAGTCGATTGCTCTTGTAGTCGAGCACATGGAAGCGCTGCGCATTGGCGAACACCAGATCGATCTTGCCATTCATCAAGCCACGCAGGGTGTGCGCGGCGGTGACCGGGACCAGCGACGGATCACCGAACTGCTCGCAGACACGACGCAGGCGCTGCATCGATACGTCGTCAAGCACAAAGTGGAATTCCATCTCGGTGCGCAGGGCCTCGCCACGCAGTGCTCCCAGGCTCACGGGACCTGCGGAATTCGGGAAAAGAGGTGTGTCGAGCGTCACCTGCACGCGTTCAGCCAGATGCGCCATCAATGCATCGAACGGTATGTCGCGCAGGCGAACGCCTTCCTCACGCAGGCAGCGCCGCACGAGTTCGTGCTGCTCGCGCATCGGCACACCGATCCTGCGGTGTTCGAAAATCGCGTGCAGGGCATTGCCGAACTCGGCTCCGGCAACCGGCGCGAGCCAATCCAGTTGCGCGTGGATCGGCTCTTCCTGCGCGGCATCGCTGGCCGTCGCAATGGCATCCGCTTCGAGCCCCGCCAAGTCGGCCACCGCAGGTTCGGCACCCTCATCGGTGGCCGCCTCCTCATCCAGGTGGCTGAAGCGGCGTTTCTGGGTCAACGAGGAAAAACTGTATTTATACTCAAAATCCGCAGGAGTCGGCTCGACCCGCGCCGCGCGCTGCGCGGGATTGCCAGCCGTCGCCGGTCGGTAGCGCGCCATAGGCCAGCGCCAGCCGTCGTCAGACCAGAGCACATGTGCCGCCGGATGGTCGATCGGACCGCCGCGCTCGAACCAGCGCGCCAGCATTACATCCAGTGGCGCCCGCTGGGGATCCGCATCGGCACTCTTGCCGCTCCCGTCCGCCGGACGATCCGGTGGCAACGCGTAGACATGGCACGCGTACTTCGCGCGGGTCAATGCAACGTACAGGAGTCGAAAACGCTCGTCCTGTCCATCCTCGTGATAGCGCGACCGGGACTCGGCATCGAAGCCCAGCACGCGCTGGCGCGTCGCCGCATCGTGCACAATGGCAATCGTATCTTTGACATTCTGCCGGTTCGCCCACATCAACGGCAGCAGGACAATCGGAAACTCCAGGCCTTTGCTCCCATGCAGGGTCAGCAGACGCACTCGTGCGGCGTCCGATTCGATGCGCAACTGCATGTCGTCCGCCGCTTCGCCCGCCGCGTCGGGGTCTTCGTCGCGCTGGATCGCGAGCCAGGCCAGCAGCTGCTCGGGGCCGGTCAGCTCCTCGCTGCGCGCCTGCAGCAGCTCGGCGAGATGACGCAGGTCGGTCAGTGCGCGCTCGCTCTCGCCGCTGGCGAACAACCGCGGCGCGGCGGCACCGATCACTGCCTGGACCACGGCAAGCACACCGCGGCTGTGCCAGAGCCTGCGCCACTGTTCGAACACCGCGGCCTCTGCCTGGCTGCTTTCCGCATCGTCGCGGAGCGCGCGCAGCTCCGCATAGGATCTGCCCAGCAGCCGCGAAGCGAGTGCCGCACGTACCGCGGTATCGTCGCGGGGATGCAGCACGGCGTACAACACGATTTGCAGTTCGCGCGCCCAATCCGAGCCGAACACGCTGCTGCGCGCGGACGAAACGCAAGGCACGCCACGATCACGCAGACGCTCGCGCAATTGGCCAATTTGCACATTGCCTGGCAGCAATACGGCGATGTCGCCGGGCTGCACCGGCTTGCCGTTGATGCAATGGTGCCCGCCCAGCAACTCGACGATCTGGTTGGCGCAGGCGTCCAGAGCGGCGTCGCGACGACCATCCGCATCGTCGGGCACGGCCAGACTCCAATAGTGGAATTGCAGCGGACATCGGCACGCCACACCGCCAACGGTGTAGACCGGGACGAGGTCCGATGGTCCCGCAAATACTGCTGCATAGCGGATTGGATGATCGGGTCGTGCGCTCAACGTCTCGCCGGCCGCCGCATAGAACGCATTGAACGCGGCCACCAGCGCCGCGGACGAGCGAAAGTTCGTGTCCAGGTGTAGCGCGCTCGTCGCGGACTCGCGCGCCTCGAGATAAGCATCGATGTCACCGCCACGGAAACGATAGATCGCCTGCTTGGGATCGCCAATCATCACGAGTCGGCCGCGCGGCATGCTGTCGCGAGCGCGGTAGATGCGATCCAGGATGCCGTACTGCAGCGCATCGGTGTCCTGGAATTCGTCGACCAACGCCACCGGCCAAGCGTCGAACAAGCGGTCGGCGAGCACGCTGCCCTGCGCGGGCAAAGCGCGGAACACCCGCTCGATCAGCTCATCGAAAGTCAGTTGCGCGCTGGCCGCCAGACGCTGCTGACACTGTTCGCGCAACTCTGCAACGTAGTGCCGCAATGCGTGACTGCGCAATGCGTCGGCAAGCAATGGCAAGACGATCGCGACACGCCGGGCGAATTCAATCACCCGCTCGTGCGTACCGGCGGCGATTGCCGCAGGTCGCAGATGTTTCTCCAGCGGATCGGCCAGCGCGTCAGCGAGTTTGATCGGCGCGTGGGCGGCGAGATCACCGATTTCTATAAATTGCGTCAATTCCCACAAGCGCGCCTTCAACGCCGAGTTGCTGCGCGTGAACTGCGCGCCATCGCCCAGCCAATCGCGCAACAGGCGCGCGTAATCGGCACCTAGCAACGCGGTGATGGGCTCGTCGGGAATCACTGCCACCTGGATACCCGGTGCCAGTGCCTTGCGCAGGTGCCGCTCGAGGCTGCGCCGTCCTGCGGCCAGCCAGACGCGATCGTGGACGCTCAGTTGCTCTGTCGATTGCGTCAGGCGACGCCAGAGGTCATCGAACAGTTCCGCTTGGACCGCCGCGGACGACACCAATTCCCCGAGCCCGAATGCACTGCCGCTGTCGAACGGAAAGTCGGCCAGGACTTTGCGACAGACGCTGTGCAAGGTTCCGATCGGCGCCTGATCCAGCGCCGCCTGCGCAAGTCGCAGGCGATTCAGATCCTCGCGCGCCGCGATTCGCGGGTCGGAATCGACGCCTGCATCTCGCGACATCCAGCGGTCCTGCAGCCATTGCTCATCGGGCTTGTCCAGCGCTGCGGCCGCGGGTTGTTGTTCGTTATCCACACAACAACGCGCTCGGGCTTCCGCCCAGAGCAGGCGTGCTCGAATCCGCTCGCGCAACTCCTGCGCGGCCGCGTCGGTAAACGTCGTGACGACGATCTGCTTCGGGTCGAGCTGGTTTTCCAGCAGCAGTCGCACATACAGCACCGAGATCGTCCAGGTCTTGCCGGTTCCGGCGCTCGCCTCGATCACGCAGCGACCGCCGGGATCGAGAGACAATTGCCGCCAATCTGCGGGGGACGCAATCTCCGGCGCGCCGGCGACGCTCATGCCGCCTGCTCCGCCCTATCGGGCAGCGTGATCCACATCAGCAATTGCTCCGCGTCGGCGCGCAATGACTCGGCGTATTCGCCCGCGCCGAAATCGCGATCGCCGGCGAGCAGGCGCGCATAACCCGGCGCGTAGTCGCGCTCGCCGCTGGCGAAGAATCCACCATTCCATTTCTTTTCGGCCGCACCCGGATCCGTCGCGAGAGCCGCCCAGGACGTGGCGGGAAAATACCATTGCGGCTGCTGTTGCGAACGCTGCCAGTAGGCGAGCAACTGCGCGACGCGATAGGTGAGGTCCGCCAGCAGCGAATCGCGCGTGGACACGTCGCCTGCGCGAACTGCCGCCATGAAGGCATCGTCCCAGCGATGGAATCCGTCCTCCCATCCGTCGCGTCTTCCATCCAGCACGACACAAGCGCGCACGCGCCGTACGCCATCCGGATCGGCCAGACGCAGCAAGGCCCATTCAAGGAAGAAACCAATGCGCACCTTGAAATCCAGGCTCGATTCCGACCTTTTTTCAATTTTCCCACCGGTATACCTGCCGGGAAACACGTCGATGACCCAGCGCGTGTCGTCGCGGTCGCGGACCCGTCGCAATTCACCCTGCACCCGGTAGCCGTCAAGCGCCAGATCGATGGCTGCGCGCTGTGCATCCGGCAAGCGTTGCGCGAACAAGGGATGAACAGCACTGGCTTCGAGCAGGCTGTCGACCTTGCAGCACTCCTGACGCCAGGCTTCCTCGCCAGTGCGGCCCGGCGGCAACAGGCCGGTCAGACGCAGCCAGTCCGGCTGCGCGGTCGGCACTGCGCGCAGACCGGCTTTCGCCGCGTCAAAGAACAAGCGCTTGGCGACCTGATCGAGCGCCTCGAATCGAGCTTCCAGCGGCTCGCTGTCGAGCAGGCGGTCCTCATCCAGCGCGTCGAGACGCAGTTTCAGTCCCTGCGCGAGGAGTTGTCGGGCCGGATCGCGGTAATAGGCCAACACGTCACGCAGCTCGATGTGGCGTTGCGCGAGCGCAGCGTCGACCGGCGCGCCCGCATCCAGCGCATCGGCAACAAAGGGACGTGCGGGCACCGGCGCATCATCGATCGGACCCATCGCAGCAAAGTCGTGGCGGAACGAGAACAGCGCCGGGTCACTGCCATCGAAATAGCGCGCATCGAACGCTTGCAGCGGATGCCGGATCATCCACGGTCTGCAGTAGTCGTGCTGCGCGAGCGCCGATGCCGGGGCGGCGGAATCCGGGCTGGCAGGATCCTGCGTTGACGACGCTGCGAGGAGATTTCGGTCCCGCGCCGCGTCGTCCAGCGCGGCAATCAGTTCCGCGAGCGGGGCCGCGGGATTGCGTGGCTTGCCGTCACGCGCACCTTCGCCAATGAAGCTCAGATGCAGGACGTCGCGTGCGGCCATCACGGTTTCAAGAAACAGATAGCGGTCATCGTTGCGCACGTCGCGATCGCCGAGGCGCCGATGCCGACTCATCAGATCGAGGCCGCCGTCGCTGGTCAAGCGCGGAAACTCTCCGTCGTTGAGGCCGAGCACGGCAACCACGCGAAATGGAATTGCGCGCTGCGGCACCATGCCGCAGAACGTGACGCCGCCCATCAGGAAACGCTGTCGCTCCGGAACGCCCGACAGTCGGGCCAGCAACAGCTCGCGCACGACCGAGAATTCCAGCTCCGGGTCCAGGCCGCTGTCCGCCGGTTCGCTCGCCAGCGCGCGCACGAAGCGCAGCAACACCGCCTTGGCCTCGCGCGCATCACGCTGCGACGGATTGATCAGGAACAATGCGTCGAAGCGCCGCTCCAATTGCTCCGCCCAGACGCTCGCCCGATGCGCGCGACCGGTCAGCTCGAACCACGCCGCAAGTTCCACCAATATACTATCCAGCGAACCGAGCAGGCTTGCCTGCGGCCCCGAGATGCCGGCCAGCGGAGCAAGCTCGGTACCGTCGGGCAGCTTCAACGCGACGACGGTTTCATCGTCCGCGACGCCCATCACATACCCGGCCAGCATGCGATCAAGGCCCCACGCAAAGCTGTGCGCGTCGATCGCCGGCACGTCAAAACGTCGACGAAATTCCGCATCCAGCGCCCAGGCCACGCGACCTTCACGCAGCCAGCCGCGGATCACGTCGACGTCGGCGGCCGACAGATCCAGGCGCTCGGCGATTTGTGGCACGGCCAAGAGGTCGACGACCTCGGTCGCGGTGAGACGCGAGCGCTGCAGTTCCAGCAGGTGCCGGAAGGCCTCGAACAACGGATGGGCACGCAACACCGCCACGTCCGCCAAGTGATACGGCAGCGCACCCTCGCGCTTGCCGGCTTCACCGAAAACCGCGGGCAGCAATGGCACGTAGGCCTGGATATCCGGCGCCATTACCACGATGTCGCCGGGCTTGATGGACGGGTCATCGCCACGTGCGCGCAGCAAGGCATCGCGCAACACTTCGAGCTCGCGCAAGCGCGTGTGACAGGCGTGGATGCGCAGCGTGCCGTCGCGACGCTCCTGCAACGGCGTCGCAATCGGCGTCATCAGCTCCGGCTTGAACTGGCGGATGCTCTCTTGTACACCTTGCAACCGATTACCGATGTGGACGGTATCGACCAGATCCTCCCAGTGGCGCACATCGATATCCGCATCCATGTCTTCCAGCGCGAGCATGAAATGCTGCCCCATGCGCGCCCAACGCGCGAGCAGCGGATGGCCTCGTTCGAAGAACAGGCTTTCCGCTTCCGGCGATTCCGGGCCCTGGGCGATCAGCTCGCGCAGCCGCGTCCGATCATCGGGTATCGAGGCCCAGCGCTCGCGGCACGGATCGGGCACGTACAGCACGACCGGACGATGCCGCGCCACGGCCTGCAAAACGGCCAGCTCCGACGGCGCCAGGTGGCTGACCCCGAATACGTGCAAGGGATCGGTCGCCAGTGCCAGCGTATCCGGCTGTTCGAGCCGCATCGCAAGCTGCCGGAGCAATTCGCCGCGATGCGGCAGCGCGATGCTGGCGCGCAGCTTTTTCCACAAAATAGCCAGAAATCCCGGATCGAGCGCCCGGTCACGCGATGGCAATTTGCCGTCGGCCCAGGCCTGCAGCCAGTCCGGCCGGTAAACCAGATATTGCGTATAGATTCGCGCGAGGCGGTCCGCCAGCTGAAAACGCCGACGCGCCGCATCGTTGCCGCTGAGATACGCGGCAACCTCGGCCGAGTCGATCTCGCCGAGCAGGCGATGGATGCGCCAACGCAGGAATTCTCGCTGATAAGGTCGCAACGCGACCGCCGCTTCGCCGAGCACCTCGCGCGCAAGCTGGTCCAGCCACGCGCTCGGCAGCGCGATCTCCAGGTTCGCCACTATGCCGCCATTGCCGCGTGCCCGCGCGACCGCACCGAACAACCACTGCTTCACCCCCGGATGCGCGGCAATCATCACCTGCGGCGCGAGGATGTTCTCCGGCGGGACGTCGAGAAGTTGCAGCAACGGCTGCAGCAAGGCCTCCAGGCGACTGGCGCGATACACGAGGATTCCGCGCTGGCTGGGATGGAGCATGGATGGGTGCCGTTCGTTGACGACGTATCGGCGATGCCGGTCGGGCACGTCGGATGGATGCACTCTACCCGACTTCGGATCGGCGCGACGTTGCCGCCGCACCGACGATTTCAACAATGCGTCGGACTATTGTGGTTCGTTTTCCACGGTCACGATTGGCAACTCCACACTGCTCGCCGATGCGCCAGCGCGATAGATGCGCTGATTCGCCTTCTGATAATCAGTGGATTTGGCAAAAAAGATATTCGGCACGTACGTCTGCGGATTGCGATCGTAGAGGGGAAACCAGCTCGACTGGATCTGCACCATGATGCGGTGTCCGGGCAGGAAGACGTGATCGGCGTTCGGCAGCGCGAAACGGTAGCGTTGAACCTGGTTGGACGGAATCGCGCTCGGCGTTTCGAGGCTGTCGCGATAACGTCCGCGGAAAATATCCATGGCGACGCCGAGCTGATAACCGCCGAGCTCGACCTGTCCGGGCACTTCATCCGGATAGACGTCGATCAGTTTGACGACCCAGTCTGCATCACTGCCGCTGGTCGACGCATACAGATTGACCAGGCTGGCGCCGGCGATGCGCAATGGTGCCGTCAGTGGCGCTGTTGCGTACGCCAGCACATCGGTTCGATCGGAATAGGCACGCTGATCGGCGACCAGCCAGGGTTTCCACACCGTCGCGTCGGCCATGCGAATCGGCCGCGCGACGAAGGGTACTGGCTTTGCCGGGTCGGAAATGTATTCGTCAAAGTCGACACTTGTGTCTTTTGCGGCATTCCAGTCCAGGCTGGCCTGTTCGCGCAGATAGATCGGCTTCAGGGTCGTCGCACATCCCTGCTCGCAGGCGCGTGGCCAGCCGCTCAGGCGCTGCCATCGGTTGCGCCCCGTCAGATAGGACCACACCGGCGGCGTGTCGGCCTTTGGCGCTTCATCCTTCAGGTATTGATCGAGAAATGGTTGCATCACATCACGACGGAACTCCAGCGCGGTATCGCCACTGAACTTGAAAGGTCCCAATGTGGAACCTTCATAGTTGACGCCACTGTGCCGCCAGGGTCCGACGACGAGGAAGTTGCGGTCATTCGCGCTGTCTTTGACTTCCAGCGCGGCGTACACCGCATACGCCCCGTAGATGTCTTCCTGATCCCAGCGCCCGACGACGGTCATGGTGGGCACATTCAGCGGACGTGTCGCGAGGATCCGATCGAGCGCCTGCCCCTGCCAAAACGCATCGTAGGCCGGGTGTTCGAACACCTTGCGCGTAAACGGCAGCCGGTCGAGACCGAAGCGCTGCGCGTAGTCGCTCACCGAACCCGCCCGCAGGAAACCGTCGTAGTCGTCGTAGACCCCGGTACCGGGATCGTCGCCTTCGCCTTTGGCACTCGTCTGCCCCGCGAAATACGCGAGGTTGGGTTGGCGGAACGCGCCATTGTGGAACCAGTCGTCGCCGCGCCAGCCATCGACCATCGGACTCATCGGAACGGCAACCTTGAGCGCCGGATGCGGATCGGTCAGCGCCATCAGCACGGTGAACCCTTCGTAGGATGAACCGATCATGCCGACCTTGCCGTTGCTTTCTGGCACATGCTTGGTGAGCCACTCGATCGTGTCCCAGGCGTCCGTGGCGTGATCGATCTTGCTCGCATTCAAGGGGCCGCGGATCGGGCGCGTCATCACATAGTCGCCCTGCGAGCCGTACTTGCCGCGCACGTCCTGGAACACGCGGATATAGCCGTCCGTCGCGAATACCTCATCGCCCTGCGGCAGCATCGCGACGCGGTGCGGGCTGATATTGCGCTGCGCGCGTTTGGCCGCGTTGTACGGCGTGCGGGTCAGGATCATCGGAGCATGCTGTGCGCCTTTCGGAATCACGATGACCGTGTACAGCTTGACGCCGTCGCGCATCGGGATCATCGCCACGCGCTTTTCGAAATCGGCCTGCGCATCGATGGCTTCGAACTTCTTCGGAATGTCCGGCGTCATCGGCGCGGTCGGCGGCGTCTGTGCGAGCGCGCCGGCCGTGCAGGCCATCGCAATGGCAAAACATGCAATCTGTGGAATATTGCGCAAATGACGCATCATCGGGCGCTCCCGGTTGGTGGCAACCGTCGACTGTGAAGCACGGCGGCGGCAGGACGCCATACTCTAGCATCGGCATGCCAATTGAAGGCGACTTCGGGATGCAAGCGGTTCGCGGTCGCGCATGCACGCGCTCGGGTGCGACGGCGCGAAAACGCACCGGCATTACCACGGTCCGATTTCAAGTTCGCGCGGGCATCCCCGCTATGCTTCGACCACCTGATTGCGGCCCTTGCCTTTCGCCTTGTACAGGCTTTGATCGGCGGCCTTCAAAATGTCGGTGGCATCCCGCCGACTCGCATCACGTGCGGCGACGCCGATGCTGGCTGTCACCTTGACGCTGCGTTCCACCGGCTTCTTGCCTTTGCCCTTGCCAGCGGGCTTTTTGGCTGACTTCGCGACCGGCTTGCGCGGCAGGCGCACTGCAAGGTCTTCGATCTGCTGGCGGGTTTCTTCGCAGGCGTCAGCCGCGTGCTGCGGCGTGCGGAACAGCAGACAGAATTCTTCGCCGCCGAAGCGGAACGCACTCGCGCCGCGGGTGCGTGCCAGCACGCGCGCAACTTCGGCAAGCACGCGGTCGCCTGCATCATGGCCGTGGGTGTCGTTGAACAATTTAAAATGATCCACATCGACCATCGCCAGCGCGTAGTTGCCAGAAAGGCGTGCCAGCGTCTCGTCCAGCGCGCGGCGATTCGGCAGTCCGGTCAGGGCGTCGACGAAGGCGAGCCGCCAGGACGACTGGAGCACCAGCATTCCGACAATCAGCGCGGCGACTGCCAGCCAGCGACTCAGGCCCAGTCCGGCCAGATCCAGGCAACCGCTCGCGACGGCGACCAGTCCGAGCGCGAGCCCGAGCTCCATGGCGGCGCCACTGCGTAACGCGCGCACGACGCCGACCATGCTCGCGAGCAGCACCAGGCAAAGCGCCACACGCGAGGGTCGCCAGGACATCACCCCCAGTGGCAGCGTGTCCTGCAAAGCTGTCCACACGTGCACAGGTGCAGAAGTGGTCAGCCACACAGGCACGAGCAGCAGACCGAGAAAGGCCAGCATGCGCCGCGACTTCAGTGGCGGCTCCGGCATGAGCATGGCGGCGAGCAGGATCCAGGGCAGAAACATCAGCACCGCGGCTGACGCGCGTGCGTCGACATCGGCGCCGACGATCGCCGTGCCGCTCAGCCCGAACATCGACAGGGTCAGTGCCAGCAGCACCTGAGCAGCGCGATGGCGACGGAATGCCAGCGCGAGCAGAAAGCTCAGGCCTCCGATCGCCGCCGCGAGTACTGGCGGAAACATCATGCGCGCAAGCCCGGGAAACCGGCCCGGTCGCACACCCAAGTTTGATTCTGCCGATAGTCCACAAAAATACTCTGAGAGAACCGCAGTCGGGTCGACCGCGCGGATGGCACCACCATCGATTGCACGACGGCGGTGCGGCAGCGCGCAGTCGATCATCCGGATGGCGATTGCGTCAAGCCGCGCCAGCCGCCACGCGCAGGCAAGCTGGCGTTCTGCGTACGGCTTTAACAGCACGCCGCCGCTTGCCGGGCGTGTCGGCGAGTGTGAATTTTGGTGTGCGACGCGTCATCACGCCGGTGTATCCATGAATTTCCAGCGCGACCGATGAATTCGGCCAGGTCGGAGATGCATTATCGGCGAATGTCGCTCGATGAACTCCCGCACCTGATCTGATTTTCGCGGAAATTTCGAACCTGCGCATTCGACGGCGCGCCGGGGCGCAAGATGCACGCGATCACCGGTTGTCTCGCGAGCGGTCCCTGGCTTGCCCGCGCGCGCCAGAATGTCGGCGCGCCGGTTCGCGCGGTTGAATCCCCTTTCCGATCGGCGCAAATAGCGGCTGCGCCTTTGGATGTCGGGAAAATGCGTGCGCCCGCGTGTCGAATTGGCAGCCCCTTCATATGACTGACGGGTATTCCGGCGCGCGCGCCCGGCTGCCGAACTTGTAATTAAATTCTTGATCAATTAAATTAACGGCATGAGCAAGGCAGATCTGCGCAAGTCGAAGTCCCCCGCACCACCGCGCCGCCGCGGTCGACCATCGGGCAGCGCCAAACCGGTGGATGGCCGGGAACGCCTGCTCGACACGGCAGTACGCTTGTTTTCCGCCAACGGAATCGCCGCGACACCGCTGAGTGCGATCGCCAAGGGCGCGCACGTGACCCCCGCGCTGCTGCACTACTATTTTGGTGACCGCGACCGGCTTGTCGACGCGCTCGTCGCCGAACGCATCGAACCGCTGGTACTGCAGGTCGGGGCGCAACTCGCCGCCGGCGACGCGCAGCCGAGTCGCATGATTGAAGCCTTCGTGTGCGAAGTCATTGCGATGCTCGCCGCCAATGAATGGCTCGCCCAGCTCTGGCTGCGCGAAGTCCTCAGCGAAGGTGGCCTGCTGCGCGAAAGGGTTCTGTCGCGCGTCGCGCCGATAGTATCCACACGCGTGCACGACGCGGCGGTCAAGGCGCAACGCAAGGGACAGCTCAATCGAGACCTGGATCCGCGCCTGTTGATGGTCTCGCTGATCGGGCTCGCGGTTTTCCCGTTTGCCTCAGCGCCGATCTGGCGACGTCTCTACAGCGCCAACGACGTCACCCCGGAAATTCTCACCCGACATGTGCTCGCGTTGCTGAGCCGCGGCCTGGAGTTGCACGATGCGTAATTGTCTATTGATAGCTTTGTCCCTGACCCTGCTCGCCGGCTGCCAGCGTTCGCGAGCGCCGGAACCCTTGCTCGGAACGCTGGAATGGGACCGCATCGGCATCGCTGCCGAAGCCTCGGAGCCGATCGTGGCGATCCGGGTCAAGGAAGGTGACACGGTCGAAGCGGGCCAGGCACTGCTCGATCTCGATCCGCGTCGTCTCGATGCGCAGATTGCGGCTGCGCAAGCGGAGTTCGCACGAAGCGAAGCGGCTCTCGCCGAACTGGCGCACGGCGCGCGCAGCGAAACGATTGCCGCCGCCCGCGCGGAACTGGCGCGCACCGGTGCGGCAGTTACGGATGCCGCGAGGGAGCGCGACCGCGCGGCCGATTTGCGCCGCCGGGCGCTGAACGCGCAAGTGGATCTGGATCGCGCCGATACCGCGCTGAAAACGGCCCGTGCCCAGGCGGCTGCCACTTCTGCACAATTGCAGGAATTGCTTAACGGCACCCGCCCCGAGCAGGTTGATCAGGCGAGCGCGGCGGTAGAGGCGGCGAAAGCGCGCGTGTCAGGTCTGAGCCTCAATCGCGAACGGCTCAGCCTGCGTGCGCCGGTAGCGGGCCGTATCGATGCGCTGGTGTTCAAACTCGGCGATCAGCCACCGCTCGGCGCGACGCTGGTTTCCCTGCTCAGCGGCAGCGCGCCGTACGCTCGCGTGTATGTCCCTCAACCGCGGCGCACCGCGCTGGATATCGGTCAGCATTTTCAGGTCCGCATCGCCGGCAACGACACGCCATACGAGGCGACCCTGCGCAGTATCCGTTCGGAGGCATCGTTCACGCCCTACTACGCCTTGAGTGGCGACGACGCGAGCCGCCTGTCCTATCGTGCCGAACTGCTCCTCAGTGGCGCAGCCGCGCAAAAGTTACCGGCGGGATTGCCCGTGCAGGCAACGGTATCCGTCGATGGCCGCTGAGACTGAAACCGCCATCCGCGCCCGCGGCCTGACCCGCCGCTTCGGCAAACTCGTTGCCGTGGACCATGTTGATCTGACCGTGCAGCGCGCGCAGGTATACGGCTTCCTCGGCCCGAACGGGTCCGGCAAATCGACCACGATCCGCATGCTGTGCGGTCTGCTTCTGCCGAGTGAAGGCGACATCGACGTGCTCGGCCTGAACATCCCGCGCGATGCGGAAAAGCTAAAACGTCGCATTGGCTACATGACCCAGAAATTCTCCTTGTACGAAGATCTCACGGTGCAGGAGAACCTGGAGTTCCTTGCCGCGGTACACGACATCCCCCGCACACCGACACGCCTGCGCATCGAGGAACTGCTGGAACGGTACTGGCTCAAGGATCGTCGCGACCAACTCGCCGGCACCATGTCTGGCGGACAAAAGCAGCGCCTCGCACTGGCCGGAGCGGTGCTGCACAAACCCGAACTGCTGTTTCTCGACGAGCCGACCAGCGCGGTCGACCCGCAGTCGCGACGCGAATTCTGGGATTCACTGTTTGAACTTGCCGATGCGGGCACCACGATCCTGGTTTCAACCCACTACATGGACGAAGCCGAGCGCTGCCATCGCCTGGCGATCCTTGACGAGGGCCGCCTCGTCGCGGACGGCGCGCCGCGTGATCTTTGTGCACAATTGCCGTATTCCGTCTGGCTGATCGAGTGCGCCGCACCCCGCAAGGCGCAACAGCGTCTGCAAAACGTGACGGGAGTGATCGCACTGGCGCAGATCGGCGCCGAATTGCGCGTGCTGGCCGAGCGCGGCAGTGTGGATGCTGCCGGTCTGCAGGAGCAGCTCTCGACGGCCGGAATCGACGCTCAGGTACGCCAGGGCGCCGCAAATCTCGAAGACGTGTTCGTCGCCGCCACGCACCGCAAGCCGCATGACGCGGTGGCGGAGGTCGCATGAGCCTGCGCCGGCTGCTGTCGATCGTGGTCAAGGAACTGCGCCAGCTGCGGCGCGACCGACTGACCTTCGCAATGATCGTCGGCATCCCGACCATGCAGTTGCTGCTGTTCGGCTTTGCGATCAATCTCGACGTTCGACACCTCGACAGTGCGGTGCTCGATCAGGCGAATACGGCGCACTCGCGCGAACTGATCGCGGAGCTTGGCGCCTCCGGCGTCATGAATCTGCGCTATTCGCTGACCGTCCCGCAGGAACTGGATGACCTGCTGCGGGCCGGCCGCATCAGCGCGGCACTGGTGATTCCGCCGGACTTCGAATCTCGCCTGGAGCGCAGCGACCGCCCCGCACTGCAGATCGTCGTCGACGGCTCCGACCAGGTCGTGCAGCAGGCCGCACGGCAACTCGCTGCCTATCCGATCGAACGCTTGCGCAATCCCGCCGCGGTGACGCGCCAGAATGTGGAAATCGTGAATTTCTACAATCCCGAACGCCGCGCGCCGGTGAACACCGTACCGGGTCTGGTCGGCGTGATTCTGACCATGACGATGGTGATGTTCACCGCGATGGCGCTGGTGCGCGAGCGCGAGCGCGGTAACCTCGAGATGCTCATTGCCACGCCGGTTTCGCCCTGGGAACTGACGATCGGCAAGGTACTGCCCTTCGTCGGGATCGGGTTGGTGCAGGTGACGGTGGTGCTTGCGCTGGGTTGGCTGATCTTTTCCGTGCCGATCCGCGGGCACATCTGGGAGGTCTACGTCGCAGCGCTGGTCTTCATCGTCGCCAGTCTCTCGCTGGGTGTATTTTTATCCACCTTGGCAAAAAGTCAATTTCAGGCGATGCAGCTCGCATTCTTCACTTTCCTGCCGCAAATCCTGCTTTCCGGTTTCATGTTTCCGTATGCCGGCATGCCGCGCGCCGCGCAGTGGATTTCCGAAATCCTGCCGATGACGCATTTCCTGCGCCTGATCCGCGGGATTGCACTGCGTGGCGCGACGCTGGCCGATCTCTGGCCCGAACTGGCGTCACTCGGCGCGTTCATAGTCGTGGTGCTTGCGGTCGCGGTAACGCGCGTGAGCAAGCGTCTGGACTGACCGAACCGACGCACCCGTGCCGCGCAAGTCGCTCACTTCGACAGTCGAACGCGCGGCGGATCACGCTGCATATCCGGCGCCTTTTACAGGGGCCTCGAACCGGCGGCAGAGTGACTGCCGCGCGGCATTCGTGTCTCAACGCGCGGTGGCAACACAGTCAGCGGCGGTCAGCGGCGCTGGCGCATCCGCGCGCAACGCCAGTCGTTCGGTGACGCGTGTTACCGCGCGCACATAGGCATCCGTATACACGGTGGCACAGGCCGCGGAGAGGTGCGACAACTCGGGCAGATCAAGACCGCTCTGCGGCGGATCATCGTCGGCGTGAATGCCGCTGACCTGTGCGCCACGCAGCAGCGCATCCCAGCCGCGTTGCCGGGGAAGCTCCGCTTCCTCCTTCTTGCGCAGTTCGCCGGCCGACGGTGGACGGAGGAACACAACCTCACCGCCACGCGCACGGATCGCGGCCACCGCTTCGCGCGTTTCCTGCACCGTCCTGGCGATCAATGCATCGCTGATCTGCGCGGCCGGCCGCCTCATCCAGACTGAACGTGCGTGGGCATTCAACAGCGCATCGCTGGCCACACGCGACCACATGCGCGTCTGCCGGTCCATTTCGGTGCTGCGCAATTTCCACACATCGCCATAGGGACTTTGCGCGCCGGGGCGCAGGCCGGGGTCCAGGCGCAGCAACAGCTTGCTCAAGCGGTATTCCTCGTCGAGGAATGCCAAGCAGCGGGACAAGCCCCCATGGAGCACAAATGAAATGTGTTGCGCCGGCGATTCGTAGCGGAACCGTTCGAGGGCATCGCCGGACAGGCCAATGCCATCGCGGAAGTAGGAAAGTTCCTTGATGCCGACCAGCGCCAAGCCGTGAAACGCCGGGTCGTCCGCCAGGTTGCGCAGGAATGGCCGGGCGTTGGTGCCGGCCAATGCGAGCTGCAGCGGGCGTACGCCAGTCAGCGTCTGGAAGCGCGCAAGATCCGTATCGAACAGCAGGCGCGAATCGCCCAGCAACACGACCGGTGTTGCCTCGGCGTCGACACGGCGACGCTGCTCGGCCCACAGCGACGCCCCATCGTCGAAATCGCCCGCGCGCAGGCCCAATTCGCGCATCCGCCACTCCCAGGCCGAAATAGCGAGTACAACGAGCAGGATTACCATTGTTCCCATTGCGCGCCAAGGACGCGGCGGCAGCGGCCGCTCCGGCACCGGCTGCGCGACGCCCGGTCGATCCGCCGCAGTCAGGCGCTCAGAACTGGAAGTAGATGAAGGCATTGCCCGCTCCCTGTTCGATCATGATGGCGAAAACCATCGCGGCCCACGCGCCGGTCAGCACCGGTGCCGGCGTGCGGGCCAGGAGCGATTCGAGCGTACGGTCACGCATCAGCCAGTGGGTCATCACCAGCGCTGCGACGATCAGGCTGACTGCCGCGATGTGCCCGGCGGCGAGAATCGGCGCGGCGTCAGTGTTCGCGCCGAACATCCCGGCGAGCACGCTCCAGGCCTTGCTGAAACTGCTGGCGCGAAAGAACACCCAGGCCACATTCACCAATGTGTAAGTCAGCAGGCCGAGCGCGATCTGCGCGACGGGGCCAGGTCGCCAATGCGCGTAGCGACGGCGCAATCCGCGCTCGACGCAAAGGTAGAGACCATGCAGTCCGCCCCAGACGACAAACGTCCAGCTCGCGCCATGCCAGAGCCCGCCGAGCAGCATCGTCAGCATCAAGGCGCGCAGCGCGCGGGCTTCGCCATGCCGGTTGCCGCCGAGCGGAATGTACAGATAGTCACGCAGCCATGAGGACAGCGTGATATGCCAGCGTCGCCAGAAGTCCGAGAATCCGATCGCCGCGTACGGGAAACGGAAGTTGTCCGGCATCTTGAATCCCAGGCATAGCGCCGCACCGATGGCGGTTGTGGAATACCCTGCAAAGTCGCAAAAGATCTGACCGCTGAACGCCAGCGTGCCTAGCCAGGCATCGAGCACGCCTGGCGCCTTGGCACCGTCGAACACCAGTTCTGCCGGGCGCGCGAGGAAGCCGTCGGCGAGCACGACTTTCTGGAACAGCCCCAGACTCATCAGCGCGAGGCCGAAGAACAGGCCATCGCTGCTCGCCCGTTTCGGCTCCGCAAACTGTGGCACGAGTTCAGTCGGGCGCATGATCGGCCCCGCCACGAGATGTGGGAAAAAAGTGACGAACAGACCAAAGTCGAGCAGCGAACGGGTGGGTTGCGCGCGACGCAAATACACGTCCAGCGTGTATGACATGGTGGCAAAGGTATAAAACGATATTCCAACCGGCAACACGATGGAATACTTCGGCGGCTGATAGTCAATGCCGAGCAGTGCGACCGCCGTTTGAAAGTTGGCGAGCAGGAAACTGCCGTATTTGAACCAGCCCAGCATGCCGAGGTTCGCGATAACCGACAGCAGCATCCAGGCGCGTCGCCGGACGGGATTGCTCGCCTCGGCAATCCGGTTCGCCGCCCACCAGTCGACCGCTGTGGAAATCCACAACAGCAGAATGAAGGGCGGATTCCAGGCGGCATAAAAGAGATAGCTGGCGATCAGCAGGTTGATCTTCTTCGTCGTCCAGGACAGAGGTAACGAATGCAGACCGAGCACGATCGCAAAAAACAGCACGAACGTCAGCGAATTGAAAACCACAGGCTGGCCCCCTCCCCGGATGATACCGGCGCAATGTAGCAGCTTGCCGCGGCGGATCGAGCGTGTGCTCCGGTGCCGCGGCCATCGCTGCTGAATACCGGAATCAGGCACCTATCCGGCCATGCGGCCGGCGCCGGCGAAGTTGCTCCCGTCAGGTCAGGATGGCAGGGTTGCGCGAGTCGGCAGTTGGCGCATGACCACGTCAGGAGTCCTGAGTCAGCGGCGACTCGCGGGTGGATGGCAGGTTCTGCGCGCCCATGCGCGCGTCACGCGCGCAACGTCGTGAGTCAACACGGATTCGCGATGAAGCAACCGCTTCGTGTCCGCATTCCGTGCGTGTGTCGCGGCCGGCAACCCTTCAATGCAGGGTGACGGCAACCGGACAGTGATCCGACGGATGCTCCGCCTCGGGTACGCCATAGGTATACAACTGAAAAGAATCAGCCACGATGCGCTTCGCCGCACTGGCGTCGAACACCAGGTGATCGATGAATTCGGGAAAACGTGCCTCGCAGTCGGTGTGCCGGCCCGCAGTGACGGAGGTCAGCGTGGCCTGTTGCGACAGTGCTTGCCACAACGCATCGCCGGGTGAGTCGATATGCCGGTTCCAGTCGCCGAGCACGGCAAAGGCGGTGTGCTCCGCGACGCGCCCCGCGACCCACGAGGTCAGCACGGGAATCTGCTGCTGCAAGACCGGGCAGGCAGAGGCATGGTCGCCGTCAAAACAACCGCTCTTCAGATGCACGGCGAGCAGCCGCAACGGTTGCTTGCCGCTGATGGTGACATCGACACCCCAGCGCAGATCCGGATTGCCCAGCCCCAGTTCGCGCAGATCCGCATGTCGCGTGTAGGCCACGCCTTTGCGGATAGCGAAGCCTACGTCCTGCTGGCGAATGGTCTTGCCATTCGGCTCCTTCGCATTGCACGGCCCATGGCGCTCGGACATCGGCCGCTCGGAAAACTCGATCGTGTACCGATCGGGCGAGAACACACGTGCCGCCGCGCGGGCGGTCTCGACTTCCTCGAAGGCGATCACATCCGCGTTCAATTTCTCCACATGGCTACGCAATGCGGCGTAGTCGGACTCGCCGCGCGGACGGCAACCGGTGCCGTCCGCTTCTGCGAGGTGCTCGAGGTTCCAGGTCACGAGTTTCAATGCCGGTGGCGCGCTGCGTACGCCAGCGCGCTGGCCTGGCGCGCACGCCGCCAGAGCGATTGCCGCAACGGTTGCCACAACGGCGTGGCGAAATCCCGACTTGACACCCGACATACACAAAGTCCTTGTTTTATTTTGCCGAATAATTGGCCGGCGTCTTGATTGGCTGCGGCGGTGCCGGCGGCAATCCGACCGGGTGCGCCTTGATCGCCTGCGAAATCTCGGCAATCGCGCGATCCAGTTGCGGGTCGCGGCCGGCGAGCTGCGCGGCGACATCCTGCTCGACCACGATGTCCGGGTCAACGCCATGGCCTTCGACGACGTACTGGCCGTCGGTGCTCGCCGAAGCGAACTGCGGCACGAAGACATCGCCGCCATCGATCAATGGACCCCAGCCGTTGATACCGACGACGCCACCCCAAGTGCGCACGCCGATCAGCGGGCCGAGCTTGGCCTGTTTGAACATGTACGAGAAAATATCGCCGTCCGATGCGGTCGTGCCATTGCACAGCGCCGCCAGATGCCCGAAGAAGGTCTGCTGCGGGTAGGTACCGGTGATTTCCGCGCCGCGGCCATAGCCAAGGCCGAGCAGGTGGCGGGAGAGCCGCTCGATCACCATCGCCGAGACATTGCCGCCGCCGTTGTCGCGCACGTCGATGACGAGGCCAGATTTGCGCAACTGTGGATAAAACCACTTGACGAACTCGCGGATGCCATCGCCGCCCATATCGGGAATGTGCAGGTAACCGATCGCGCCCCCGCTGGCTTTTGCCACGTACTCGCGATTGTGCGCGACCCAGGCGTAGTAATTGAGCGGTTCTTCGTTGTCAATCGGCTTGACCAGAACCGTGCGTGCGTTGCCATTGGCGCTGCCGCTGACACGCAGCTGCACCAGCTGGCCCGGCGCGGTGCGCAACAGGCGATACGGATTGTCGTTCGCGCCGAGCGACTGGCCGTTGATCGCGAGCACGTAGTCGCCCTCGCGCACATCCACGCCCACTTCCGTGAGCGGCGCGCGATAACGTTCCTCGTCGTTCTGGCCCTGCAGGATCTTGGCGATCCGGTAGCGACCGGCAGTGGCGTCGAATTCGAAGCGCGCACCCAGCAGCGCCACGTGCGGCTTGGCCGGCATACCGATGTCGCCACCGGCAACATAGGTGTGCCCCGCCGACAGTTCGGCGACCATCTGCCCGAGCAGGTAGTTCAGATCGCTGCGATCACCCACATGCGCGAGGCGCGCCTGGTACTTCTTGCGGATCGCATTCCAGTCGTTGCCATGCATGTTGACCACGTAGAAATGGTCGCGGTAGCGGCGCCACACTTCGGAAAAAATCTCCGCATATTCGGCTTTCGGATCCACGCGCGCATACAGGCCATCCAGACTCAGATCTTTCGGCTCGGGCTTCTGGGTCAGGTCGATATATTTGTAGGCTTTGTCACTGCGCACCAGCAAGGTGGCGCCGTCCGCGGATAGCGACAGGTCGTCGACGCCGTCGAATACCGTCTCGTCCTTGCGATCCTTGAACGACCAGGCTTTGATCTTGGCCTTGAACGCGCCGTCGCGGCCGTAGTACTGCCCGTCGCCAACCGAATACAGGATGTGCGTCTTGGTCACGCCCAGCCAGTTGATGTTGTCCGGCTCAATCGGCGTGCGCAGCAGACGCTGATCCAGGCCTTCCATATCGATCCGATCATCGGTACCGGCGGCGAGCTTCTTGGTGTCCTTCTTCTTGTCGGACTTTTCCGCATCGTCCTTGCCCGCATCCTCGGACTTGCCTGCCGCGGCATCGTCCACCTTGGTCTGTTCGGCGACTACCGCACTGTCATTGCGCGGACCGAACGGATTTTCCACATTGCGACGCAGCGCGAAAGCAAACACGCCGGTGTCGCGATTGGCCGCAAAGTTCCATTCGATACCCGAAATCTGCGGCGCCCATTCGCGGTTGCCGAGGAAGAACAGATATTTTCCGTCAGGCGAAAACGCCGGCGAATAGCCGTCGAAATTCGCGTTGCCGAGTGCGACGCTGCGATTGCCGGCGACCTCGTACAGGAACAGCCGGGAAAGCTGCGTCTCCTTGTCGGTCAGCGAGTACGCCAGATAATGACCGCCGGCCGACCACGCATAGTCGCGGCGCGAAATGCTCGGGTCATCGGCGATCTGCACCGCCGTGCCGCCTTCCGCCGGTACCACGCGCAAGCGACTTTCGCTATCAACGAACACGATGTGCGAACCGTCCGGCGACCAGCGCGGCGCGTAAAGACGACCGTAGGTCTCGTGCGTGAGCGCCTTGGCCTGGCTGCCGTCGGCACCACGCACCCAGATCGCGTCTTCGCCACCCTCGTCGGACACGTACGCGACCTGCTTGCCGTCGCTCGACCAGTTGACTTCGCGCTCGTGAATGCCGGGTGTATGGGTCAGGTCCAGGCTGATGCCGTCCTTGAGCGGCAGGCTGAACACTTCGCCACGGGCCACCATCGCGACACGCTTGCCGTTCGCGCTCAATGCAAAATCTTCCACATTGTCCTTGACGCTGCGTTCCTGCGCACGCGTACGAACCAGGTCGCTCGGTACGCTGATATCCAGGGCGCGATCCTGATTGGTGCGCGTGTCGTACACATGCAGCACGCCATCCACCTCGAAGGCGATGTTGCCCTGGCGATCACCGCTCGCCCAGCGTGCATCGGAATCGGTGTAGTGGGTCAGCTGGGTGATCTGGCTGCTCGCTAGGTCGTAGCGATAGAGGTTCAGATGCGCGTCGCGGTCGGCGATGAAATACACCGCGTCGCCGATCCACACGGGATCGCGGTCGGTATTCGCATCATTGGTGATGTTGCGCGCCGATTTGGCCGCAAAGTCGTAGATGTACAGTTCTTGCGCCCAGCCGCCGGTGTAGCGGTTCCAGGTGCGGAAGTCGCGGTACTTTGGCGAATAGACGATCTGCTTGCCATCCGGTGAATAACGCCCGACACCCGCCGTCGGCATCGGCAGCACACTGGGCAAACCGCCGCGCACCGGCACGGTATACAAGCGGGGATTGGATTCGCTCAGCGCTTCCATCCAGGAGCGGAACAGCACACCGCTGCCATCTGGCGTCCAGCCGTAAACCTGGTTGTCGAATCCCCAACGCTGCGGCAGCGGTCCCCGCGCCGGATACCAGGTCAGCTGTTGCGGTTCGCCGCCACCCGCTGGCACGACATACACCTGATCGTCGCCGCCGTACTCGCCCGTGAAGGCAATCCGGTCGCAGCTCGGCGAGAAACGCGCGGACTGTTCAAGACCGGGCCCCGCGGTCAGACGCACGGCCGTACCGCCCTGGGTCGAAGCGGTCCACAAATCGCCGGCGTAGGTGAACACCACGCGGTCGCCACAGACATCGGGAAAGCGCAGCAGCTCGGTGCCCGCGTGCGCCGATGCGCAGAAGGCGGCACCGGCGATCAGACTGGAAACAGCAGTGGCCCAAGAACGCATCAGGATCTCCTCGGTAAGGGCGGCAAAGCTCGATCGTAGTCGCAACACGCAAACGCAGGCAGTGACTTTTGTCCTAGTTGCGCGCATCGACACGATGTTCGATGCGCATCGTGCGCCCCCGGTTAGCACCCACTCGGCGCCGCGTACGCGGCGCAGGGTATATCTGTAGCGATTGAACATTTTCAGCAACGCGGCGCGGCGCGGCCCGCAGAAACTGTCCGCATTGGACCTTTGATCCGCCGGTGAATGGCCCTTTCCGGTCGGCACCGAACGGCACAAGGTGGCGCACCGGCCAACCGGTCAGAGAAGCGGCCTGCCGCATCGAACCCCCCTATCCGTCGAGGTGATTGCATGTTCCTGTTCGCCCCAGCCACATGGCTCGCCGCACTAACCGCCGCGACCGCCCCCACTCCCGCGACCGCGGCACCACAGCTCACGGCACAGCAGCAGGCGGATGTCAGCCACCCGCCAATCCGACTCTCGGCACAGCAGCGCTGTTCCGTCGTCGAACTGCGTCAATACGTGCTGCATCCGGGCCAGCGCGACGTGCTCATCGACCTGTTCGAGCGGGAATTCATCGAAGGTCAGGAAGCCGTCGGAATGCGCGTATTTGGACAATTTCACGACCTGGACAATCCGGATCGTTTCGTCTGGGTCCGTGGTTTCGCCGACATGGAGTCGCGCCTGCATGCGCTCAACGCGTTCTACTACGGCCCCGTCTGGCAGACGCATCGCGCCGCCGCCAACGCGACCCTGATCGACAACGACAATGTACTGCTGTTGCATCCCGGCAGTGCGCAGGCGGGCTTTGCTGCCATCGCCGATCCAACTCTGCCGGCCCCGCCATCTCCCGCGAGGCTGCTGATCGCGACGATTTACTACGGCAAGCATCCCCTGGCGCAGGATTTCACCCGCTGGTTCGAAACCGAACTGGCGCCGCTGATGACGCAGACCGGCGCGCGGCCGATCGCCTGGTTCGAAAACGAAACGGCGGAAAACACGTTTCCGCGACTGCCGGTGCGGGAAAACGAAAACGCCTTCGTGTGGTTCGCCGCTTTCGACGACGCGGCTGCCTATGCGCGACACCGGCAACAATTAGAACATTCCAATACTTCGCAAACTACCATATTCACGCAATTGAACAACTTTCTGAAAACTCCAGCACAGACGTTGCGCCTGGAGCCGACCGCAAGGTCGCGGCTGCAGTAAGGCGGGAGTGCCCCGGTTTGGCGGTATGCAAGCAGCGACTCCTGCGATTCAGATTCGCAGACTCAGCACGCATCCGGTGATGGGGATACCCGGATCGACGCACGGTGAAATCATCGCCTCGCACGTTGCGACAGGCCGCGTCGACCGCAGACTCGCGCGAGCGCCGCGCGCGGCGAGCATTCACGGCTGGCGCGACAAAGCAGGGGCGCACGATGCAGCGATAGCCGCCAGCAGCACGGGAAGTCCCGTGCGAAATCGAGGGGAATCTCAAGCCGCCAGTGCCACGCCCGCTGCATGGCAACCACCTTCGGCGCCATCCCGATCGGCAGATGGACACATGCATCGGCTGTGACGTGTCACCCTGATGCCGGCCCACGGAGGCGGAATGCAGAGGAAACGCCGCGCGATGCCGTCCGGTCGACATGTCCACAACGATCCCGCCGCCGCATTGACCCGGGACGCGGCGGCGGCGGTCTCACCCGAACACGCGTTTGGGCGGTGCAGCGACTACTTCGCGCGGATTGCAGTACGTCTACGCGAGCCGACCATGCCCAATAGGACCATCGTTCCGGCCAGCAATGCGAGTATCGGAATGGACAATGTCGGTATCGACGTGCCGCCTCCACCCACCACGACTGAAGGATTGACCAGAATCGTGTAGCTCTGGGTGACCGCGCACGCGACGGCATCCGTCGCAGTCAGGCTAAAGCTATAACTTCCGGGCAAGGTCGGCACGCCGGAAATCAGCGCACTCGACGATCCGCTGGCGACCAGGTTCAGACCCGGTGGCAGCGCTCCCGCAGTCACGGTAAACGTATACGGTGTCGTTCCGCCGCTGGCGGCCACTGACTGGCTGTACGATGCGCCCACCGTCACCGCAGGCAGCATGACCGGAGCGATTGCAATGGTGGGGCAGCCCACACCGGCGCAGACCGCGACTGTGTTGGTATCCAGGGTCACCGCACCGTTCCGCGCCAGAGCGCGCCCCGACATCGACGAGCCCGTGGTCGCAGTGATGCTGGTCAGGGCGAGGATGTTCCCCGCGAACGCGGTCGCGGTTCCCAATGTCGCCGAGGAACCGACCTGCCAGTACACATTGCAATTCGAGCCGCCATTGATCACTTGTACCTGCGAGTTGCTGGCAGTGGTCAAGGTGCTGCCTATCTTGAACAGGAACACCGCATTCGGATTGGACTGCGCGTCAAGCGTGAGCGTGCCGGTCAACTGCGCTGACGTGGAAAAGCAATACACACCGGGCGTCAAGGTGAGCCCCCCCAGATCCTGCCCGGTGAGATCGGTGTTGCAGGCCTGGCCCGCGACAAAGTTGTAGGCCGTCGTCAGATCATTCTGCGCCTGCATGGCGACGGCGTCGCCGGCATGGGTCGTACCAATGATGATGCCCGGGGGGAAACCGCTGATCGAACTCGCCGTGTTTGGCCAGATTCCCAGATCGCCAGTGATCACGGTCGCGCCGGTATTGCTAATCGCCGACCCCCCGAGCACGGCAAAGCCGCCCGCCTGCCCCAGAGGCGGCGCAGTCTGGCTGAAAGCAGGAACGGCTGCGCCCAGCAATGCAGCAATTGCGGCATTTGCGGCGAAAACTACGAATTTGCCGATGATTTTGTTCATTCCGAACTCCTCCCGAGTCAGGAACGCGTAAGACTGAGTTCGACGACTATGCTGAACAAAATCAGGCGCGTTGCGCGTGAAGAAGCACCACCCTTTGGGTACCGGTGCCTCAAGTTGTGCTCACTATACGCGCGCTGCCTGAATTGGAGCCGATCCGGAAATTGCTTCGCGACGCGATGAACAAATATACAATACTGTATATATCCTTGTACGCGATAGTGGCAGAGCCCGGCGTCGATCCCGAACCGGTCCGTCCGCGTGACGCGACTCGGCCGCGCCACGCGAAGTGTGCGCCCTGGCGTGCATCTTCTTTCTCCTCCAGCGGCGATCCTGCAGTCCTGGCTCGCGCCACCTCAGCTCCGCCAGTTGGCCCGCATGCGTTCTGCCGAATTGCCGGTGAGCTTGCTTGCCCTTGTCGCTGCCGGTACTGGCGGCCTTTGGCGGCCATTGGCGCCAGACTGCCTTCCACGATCTGCGCAATTCCTTCCGGCGACGCGTTCGTTGCAGCCGTTCTCGCGCCCTCGCCGTTTCCCCCGTTTCGCCCAGCAGCGGACAAAGCGGCGCCATCGGGGAAATGTGGTGCGGACCATTTTTTCGCAATGTGGATACCGCGGCGCCTCACGGCGATAGCGCTGCACCGCGGCGCGGGACGACGCGCCGCGGTGCACTGCGAGATCAGCTCACATCGGCCATTGGCATCGGCCGCTTGCGATGGCGCGGCATGCGACGGCCGTTCAAGGTCCGTCCAATAAAGCTGTGGCGCACGAACGCGTGGTAAGTCGCAAGCATCACCGCGAAGGCCATTCCGAGCAGCACCGGAAATTCGATCCACCACGGCGCGTCAAGCTGGGCTGCGATCACCTGCAGGGCCATCACGATTGGCAGGTGCACCAGATAGATCCAGTACGACGCGTCGGCGAGATAGCGCCGAACCGGGCTCGCTCTGCCCATAAATCGCAAGGCAATGCCGAATAGTGCAAATGTCCAAGCCCAGCCTGCGCTGGCATAAGCCAGCGCATAGGCGCCGCGAACGAGAGAATCCGGCTCCGGCGATAGCACCGGCGTCGGCCCGGTCAGGAACAGGCAGGCGGCCGTCGTGATCAATGCCACCAACAGATGGGCCTGCCAGTGCGCCTGAATTCGCGACAACAGATCCGGTTGTCGCTGCAACAACCATCCAAAACCGAACGCGACGCCGTACCCCACGCACGCCGGCAGATTCGGGTACAGCGAGTGGTCCGGCGTGGGCACGCCGAACCACAGCAGCCATCCCGGTTGCATCCACAGGCAGGCGGCGAGCGGCAGCGCGAGCAGCACCGCGTATCCGGGCCGAGACAACGCGCCCACCGCAGTGTCGATGTGCGCACGCAACAGACCGAACGGATCCAACCTCGCGAACGCACCGCGCAGTGCAACGGTGACCACGTAGAACCCACACAGGACGTATAAAAACCACAAATGGGTTAGTGGAAAATCGCTCGGCGTGAAGGCCGGCCCCGGCGATGCTTCCTGCGCCAGGTGGCCGCCCGACTTCAGCCAGGCACCCCATACGATCGCCGCCACAATGGCCGCGAAAAGAGGTGGCCAGCCGACCAGCAGCGGCACCGCGATGCGCCGCCAGCGATCCCGCGCAAACCCGCGCAGACCGAGTCGATGATAGGCCAGACGGCCAAAGAAGCCGGCAATCACAAAGAACAGGGTAATCCGGAACAAATGGATAAAATAGAACAGCACACTGAGCGCCAGCGACGGATGACCGTCATTGACGATCCACAGGTATTGCGCGTCAGGCAGGTAGGACATGCACGCGTGCAGCGCGACGCCGAGGATCAAGGCGAACCCGCGCAACGCGTCGAGGCCGTGCAGGCGTTCCGGCAACGGATGGGGTGCTGCAATGGACGATGGCATCAACGATTCCTCTCAACCGGTGGGAGCAATGAGCCGAAGTGGCTCGCACCGGGGTTATTCGCCACGTCGCGGTGACTTATCACAGCTCCGTTCGTACACGATGTCAGGCTGCCGGCATCCCGATGCGCTACAGTCATGTTCGACACAAGGACATTGCCGACGCTCAACGCGCGGGCACACCTCCGATCAATCCGATGCTCGAGGACCGCCATGCACCGGATCGCCGCCGCCATGATGACAATGCGGTTGCTGGGCACTGCCTTGACCGCTCATGCCTCCGAATCAGCGCCGGCAAAAACCGGCGTCGTCGAGAAATGCGGCGTCGTGACGGTTGGCGACGACGGACAGTCGTCGTCAGATGTATTGCCATCGCTCAAGGTTGTTGAACTGACCGCCGATGACAAGGCGTTTGTGCTACCTCCGGACGCGCCAGCCCGCGTGACGGCGGTCACCTGCGGCCGAGCATCCATCGTGCCCGCGGAAAACGACTACAAAGTGTTGCTCGCCGGATTTCCGTTCTCGATTATCGCGGACGATCGGATCCTGTGGCTGGAACTCGACAATGGGCAATTGCAGGTCTCGGTGAAGGAAGGGCAACTCTCTCCGAAATAGATTCCACAAATTCAATCCTATATGAATGCGAAGCAGCCGTTCTTCTCCAAGGACGCGACAGACGGCAAGAGGAAGCCTTGACCAATTGCACCGTCCTGCGGCCCGTTTCCTGTGGCGCTGCACGCCAAGGCGCATGCGAAAAACGTGGCGGGCCTTACATTTTTTTTAGACCGCGACGGGAATACTGCGCGCATGCACCTGCCCCGCACCCGTCTGAACCACATTATCCCTGCCTTGCTGATTGCCGGTCTGCTGCTGATAGCGGGCCAAGCCGCCTTCGCAGCGACCACCGTCCGGCTTCCCTCTTCGCTCTGCGGCGCTGGCGCCGGCGATGCCTTGTTCACCAGCGGTTTCCAGACCCAATCCGCGATTCCGTCGACGCCCAGCGGCGGCAACGGTGGTGCTGTCGGCGGCAACGTGGCGCGCAGTATTCTCGTCAGCGCGGTCTCGCGCACGTTCTATCTGTATGTGCCGAGCAGCTATACCCCCACGCACCCGACACCTCTGCTGCTCGCGCTACACGGCACCTCCGGCTCGGCCGCAGCATCGCCGGGAGCGGCACAGACCGTGCGCAGCAACTGGAGTGCATTGGCCGAGTCATCGGGTTTCATCGTGCTGGCGCCGGCCGGTACACAGGCACAGGGCGGCTGGACGCCATCTACCGATGGCGCGATCATGGAAGCGGCGCTGGACGACACATTTGCTTTATACAATATCGAACAAAGTCGCATCTATCTGTGGGGATTTTCCGCCGGCGCGCATCTGGCGCATGCGCTGGCGCTGACCAATACCACGTACTTTGCCGCCTACGCCGTGAGTGCGGGTGGCCTCACCCAGTTTGCCTGCAGCGATACCGGCTCACCGTCCTGCACGAGTCTGCTCGGGTCAGCGGTACCGAAGATCCCGGTGCACATCAACCTGGGCAACACCGACCCCCTGTACACCACGTACGGCGCCGGCAACGATCCGACGCGTTTCACCAACGCCGGATGGGTGCTCGGCAGCAATCTGGTCTACACGCTGTTCAACGGCGGGCATACCTACAACACGGCCCAGTTGCCGGCGATCTGGGCTGACCTGTGTCCCTGGGCCCTGGCGCCCTGAGGTTCCGCTGCCGCGCCACGCCTCTCGCCCGTTGCCAGACTGCCCGCTGAATCATCGTCAGCGTCGACCTGCGGGCGACTGCCCGGTTCGCTACACTCGCCGTCGCAAGTCACCGGCATCCACGCGGCAGACGGGAGAAAGCAATGCTCTGGCAAAAAGGACGACGCAGCGACAACGTGGTTTCGACCGAAGGCGGTGGTGGTGGCGGTCCGATTGGCGGCGGTGGTGGCCGCGGCGGACTGGGCATCGTCGGCATCATCATTGTGGTGATCGTCGGCCTGATCTTCGGCAAGAACCCGCTGGAGATCCTCGCCCTGCTGACCGGCGGTGGCGTGGAGGACGGTGGCAGTAGCCAGCAGACCACGGCGCCGCCCGACGACAAGACCACGGATTTCGTGCGCGCCATCGTCGGCAGCACCGAGGATGTGTGGACGCGTGTTTTCAAGGCCGGCAACGGCAACTACGCGCCGCCGCAATTGGTACTTTTCCAGGGCGGTGTGCAGTCGGCCTGCGGCCGCGCGACCTCCTCGGTCGGCCCGTTCTACTGCCCCGGCGACCGCAAGGTATACCTGGATACGAGCTTCTTCGACGAGTTGTCGCAGCGCTTCCACGCAGCGGGCGATTTCGCGCGCGCCTATGTGATCGCGCATGAGGTCGGCCACCACATCCAGAACTCGATCGGCGTCATGCGCCAGGTCGAGGAAGCACGCGATCGCGGCCAGCCCATGGAAGGCGCGACCGGGCTGTCGGTCCGCCAGGAGCTGCAGGCCGATTGCTTTGCCGGCGTATGGGCGAATCAGGCGCAGCAGCAACTGCAGTGGCTGGAAGCGGGCGACATCGAATCCGCACTGGCTGCCGCCACCGCAATTGGCGACGACCGCCTGCAGAAACAGTCGCGAGGCTATGTGGTCCCAGACTCCTTCACCCATGGCAGTTCCGACCAGCGCGTGCGCTGGTTCCGCACGGGTTTCCAGGGTGGCGACCTGCGCGGCTGCGATACGTTCGCCGCGCGCCAGCTGTAGATCGTTCCCGCGGCGTCGCGGCTCTGTCCGCGACGCCAGCCCGGCTGACCCGCCGCAACACCATTATTTTTTTCGTGCGCTGTGATATTTGCCTGCCTGTTGGCGAATAACTCCTGCAAGGCACAATTGGTGCCGTGCAACCGCCCTCGCAGGGAGCGCCGTGACGCCCGCCACCAACCCCGACGAATTCGTCAGATTGCTCGATGCACACAAGGGGATACTATACAAAGTATCCAATGCCTATTGTGCACAGCGTGACGACCGCAACGATCTGATCCAGGAAATCGTCATGCAGCTGTGGCGCTCCTTCGAACGCTATGACGGTCATGCGCGCTTTTCCACCTGGATGCACAGCATCGCGATCAACGTGGCGATCTCGCACTACCGTGGCGAGAACCGGCGCATCCGCGACACCCTGCCAATCGAGGAATTCGGCCTGGACGTCGCGGCCGCGGACCAGTTGCTGGATGCCGCGGACGACGATCTGCGTTCGCTGCACCAGCTCATTGCGCAACTCGACGAAATCAACCGCGCGATCATCCTGCTGTATCTGGAAGGCCATCCGCACGACGAAATCGCCGCGATGGTCGGGATCAGCAACAGCAATGTCGCGACGCGCATCAACCGCATCAAACAAAGCTTGCAGCGCCAGTACCAGTCTGCCGGAGCCACCGCATGAACGCACCGCTCAATCTCGATGATCTCAAGCAACGCTGGGCAGCGCAGGACCCGCTGCTCGAACGCAGCCTGCGCCTGAATGTCGCGTTGATGCGCGAAAATCTTGCCGGCAAGGCCGCCGCGAGCCTCGCGCCGCAAAAGCGCGTGAAATGGTTCGAGCTGCTCTGCCACGCGATCGTCGCTGCGTGGCTCAGCGGGTTCACGCTGCAGCATCTGTCCGAGCTGCGTTACGCCATTCCAGGTTTCCTCGTTGCCCTGTTCTACATCGGCGTCGTGGCTGTTGACGTGCGGCAGCGGCGCTTGCTGGATCGGCTGGATTTCTCGGCGCCGATCGGCGCGGTGCAAGCACAGATTGGCGCCTTGCGCGGTTTCCGTCTGCGCATTGCCAAGTGGATTTTGCTGATCGCGCCGCTGCTCTGGCTGCCGTTCCCGGCCATCCTGTTCAAGAGCCTGTTCGATGTGGACTTCTACGCCGGCGTAGGCACGCTTTACTGGTCCGTCAGTCTCGCGTTTGCCCTCGCCTGGATTCCGCTGATGCTGCTCGTCTTGCAGCTCTGCGCTCGCCGCTTTGCGCAATCGCGGGGATTGCAGGCGCTCCTCGACGGCCTTGCCGGACCCGGCATGGCGTCGACACGTCGCTTCGGTGATCTGCTGGCGGAGTTCGATGCGACACAGGCCAGCGACTTGCCGGCTTCCGTGCGGGCGGCACTTGCACAGCCGGTTGCAGCGACCGAATCGGCGTCGACGGCACGCGTCGAGGCCGTGCGGTCCATCGTGCCGCAGCAGGCAACCCGCCTGCTCGTCGGCATCCTGATGCTGGCCTCCAGTCTGCTCGGCACTGGCAGTCTGATGGCCGCGCATGGCGGCACAGCGGCATTTCTTGTGCCGACGCTGATTCTGCACCTGTGTCTGGTTGCCACGATGATTGCGCTCATCCGTCTGCGCATGCGCGTGCTGGGACTGGATGTCGATGGATCGGCCGAAACTCTGCGCGGACGGGTGATCGAGTGCATGAATGCACGTGTGCAATTGGCAAGGATACTGCTGACGTTGGCGCCCGCTGCCGCCCTTGCGCTGCTGTTGCTCATTTTGCAGCTCACGGGCTCCGTCTCCACCGCGACGACCATCGGCGCGGACGCATGGGTGGGGTTTGGGCTCGCGATCGTGGCCGGTTGCACGGTCGCTCTGTGGATCGCGCCGCGCATGTTCACGCGCTTCGATGACGCGCCAGCGTCGACGCTCCGGTGCTGGATTCAGGGCCGAGCCTGGCTGCGCGTGCTGCACCTCATCGATGCGCCGGCGGATGATTGAATCGACGCCATAGGTCGCGCGGCACGTTCGACGACGCGCGAGACTCCGTTATCCTCGCGCCATGCATAGCCCTGAACTGCATATTGGCCTCGATGCCGCGATCATTGCGGTCACCGCACAAGCGCCGCGCGTGCTCACTATCGAGGACCGCGCCAGTGGAGCCGACGCGCTGCCATCGGGTCCGCTCGATCTTGAGCAGCACCTGACCCTGGAACGTGGCGTACGCGATTGGGTCGCGCAGCAGACCGGCTTTGCGCTCGGCTACGTTGAACAATTGTATACGTTTGGAGATCGCTACCGCGACCCGCGCGAGCGCGCCGGACACGGACGCGTCATTTCCACCGCCTACTTTGCTCTGGTGCGCGAACAGGCACTGCCGCCGCAGGCGCATGCGCACTGGCGTGACTGGTACGCCTACCTGCCCTGGGAAGACTGGCGTGGCGGCCGCCCCGGGCTGATCGACCAGGAGCTGGCACCACGCCTGCACGCATGGGCCGGCGCCGACCGGCGCAAGCACGAACGCGTGGACCTTTCTTTTGGACTTGACCAAGCGCCCTGGGATCCGGAACGCACGCTGGAACGTTACGAGCTGCTCTGGGAAGCTGGCATGGTTGCCGAAGCACAGCGTGAGCGCCCCAACCCGGCCGCCGGTTGCGAAGGCAGTGGTCGGGCCATGGCGCTGGACCATCGGCGCATTCTCGCCACGGCACTCGGCCGGCTGCGCGGCAAGCTCAAGTATCGTCCGGTCGTCTTCGAGCTGTTGCCCGCAGAGTTTACCTTGCTGCATCTGCAACAAGTGGTTGAAGCCCTTTCCGGCAATCGACTGCACAAGCAGAATTTTCGTCGCCTGGTCGAGAGCGCCGGCCTGGTCGAAGGCACAGGTCGGCTCGCGACTGCCACGGGCGGACGCCCCGCGGAACTGTTCCGTTTCCGGCATGAAGTATTTCGCGAAAGGCCTGATCCTGGCGTCTACTTTCCCGGCGCATGGTGGGGACGTTAGACACTGGACGCCCACCGCCAGAGGCGGTATCCCACATGCACACATTACTAATATATATAATGCGCATTATGGATTATGTTCAAGATAGGCCCGGCCCGCGCAGATGCGGGGTCCGCTGACGCTCACTCCTCCGGGAAATGCCGCACCCGTCGACGGCGCTGCTCGTTGCGGGATGTTGTGCGGGCCGTTGCGGCGTGCTTTTCCCGGACCGCGTGAGGCGTATCGAAATGCAGCGGATCACGCCGATGGTCGCGAAGTCTGGCAAGACGCAGCGCGCACGGAGCCGAGGGCGCAAGATCCGCACAATCCAGGTCGCCGCAAGGTCGATGGCCGGATTGACAGCGATCGCGTGAAGCATAGTCTTTGGATGGCAACACCGTCGCAGTCCGGACTCAATGCCGGTCCTGGGCAACCCGCATGCAGCATTGTTGCTCGGCTACTCGAATGGAGCGTCAACTGTCATGCGATGCCTGATCGGCCTGCTCGGAATACTGCTGCTCGACAGCGCGACGCGCGGCGATGTCACGCCGTATCGATTCCAGGCCCTGATCGATCGCGACCGCTCGTCCGCGACCGGCTGCGATGCTGTGACGCCAGCGGGCGTGCTGCATGGCAGTGAAGTGCGCGTCTCCGCGGAGACCGATCGCGCAACCCGGCAACGTGTCACCAGCGAAGTCTGCGTGGCCGGTGCGTGGCAGACCCTCGCCGTCGACAACACGCCCCAACCGATAGGACTGGGACTGGGTCACCTCGCCAGCGATCGCATCGAATGGCCACTGCCTCGATCGCTGCTGTCCGGTTCGGACAACAGCGAACTGCGGCTGTTCGGCGAAAATCGGGAATCCGGCGCTTACGACGTGCTCGGGCGCGACGGTGCATTTGTACCAATAGACATCAGGCTCGGCGGCAGCGTCGAAGCCGTGCCCGCGTTTTCAACTTGGGCCGTATTGCTGCTTGCGGTGACCTTGATGCTGGCGACACATCGACGGTTGCGCGCGTCGCGAAGCACGATGATGGTGCTTGCTCTGGCGGCATTGTGCGGTGTGCTGGCCCCCACCGGTACACAAGCCGAGATGGGTGTCGAACGCGCGCTGCGTGTCGACCGGGCCAACGACAGCGTTGGTCACGATGCGGGGGTGGATCTGCTTGAGGCGGCCATCGCCGATGACGCTGACGGCTTGCATCTGCGCATCGAGGTCAACAACATCGAAGCCGACGGCCTGCCTGACGACGCGCGCGTGCTTTTCATCGGCAACAGCCTGACCTATACCAATGACCTGCCCGGCATGCTGCGCGCGATTGCCGCCCAGGCTGGCAAGCGGCTCATCACCGGTGAGGTCTCGGCGCCAAATTTCTCACTCGAGGACCACTACGCCGAAGGCGATGCACAAGTGGAAATTGCCCGCGGCTACCAAATCGTGGTCCTGCAACAGGGTCCGTCGGCGCTCCAGGCCAGTCAGATCAATCTTGAGCAATGGGCGCTGAAGTTCAACACACTGATCCGTCGTGCCGGCGGACAGCCGGCGCTATACATGGTCTGGCCCGAACGGGCGCGTCTGGATGTGTTCGACGATGTGCGCAATTCCTATTCGAATGCGGCGTTGGTCACCGACGGACTTTTTCTCCCCGCCGGCGAAGCCTGGCGCGCGAGCTGGGCCATGGATCCAGGGCTCGCGCTGTACGGCGAAGACGATTTTCATCCGTCGCCTCTCGGGACCTACGCCGCCGCATTGGCGATATTTTCAGAATTGTATCGCCAGACGCCATTGGATCTCCCGGCGAGTCTCGCTGTCGGACCCGGCGCCGCATTCGAATGGGAGCCCGGCGCTGCACGTGTCGTGCAGCAAGGTGCCTGGCAGGCACATCTGCAATACGGTCGCACCGGACATGGGGCAGCGGACTGAAATCACCGAGCGAGGGCACGCGGGGTTCAGGCGCTTCGCGTTTGGAATACGTGGAAACAAATATTTATTTGCTTACATCCACGCGTTGCCATTGCCGTTGCTGCCGGCAGTGCGGGCGCGCCAGACGTGCACGGCTTCATCAGGGCGGCAGGTTCGCGACGAATGATTCTGTCGCGAACCTGCGCTTGATTGAACGCAACGACAAACTCGGACGCAAGATCCGACGTACCAAGGTCGCAACGGCGCGGCGCAGTGCGACGCACCGCTGCCCGCTGCAGACGAAACTTTGCAGACAACGCCGGCACGGCCGGACCGGCGCACGGCGTCTGCAATGGTGCTTAATGCGCCTTTTGTGAGAACAGCCAGGAGAAGTCACCCTTCAGCTGACCGCTTTTCTTGGTTGGCGTGATGTACAGGCCGGCCGAGGAATGGCAGCCCATGCAGCTCTCGGTACCGAAGACCGAAGTAGCATCGACGGTCGGCACGGCCTTCTGGCTCCCGGTGAGCCATTGCCCTGCCGGGCAGGTCTGACCTTCTTCCTGCTGACAAGCCAGCTGCACACCGACCTGGAAGTACGTCTCCAGCGCCATGTTGGTGAGATACACCGGTGTCGGATTGCCACCGGGCTTGTTTTCGATCGCATTGGGAAGTCCGCTGGTGGGATTGGCCGGAGGTGCGGTCGGATCGGTCGGCCATTGAGAATCGATCAGCTGGTAGTAGCGCAAGGCCGAACCGGCGGTCGCCAGGGCAGCGGATGCCTGTTCGTTGAGCGCCACTTTGTCGGCGGGAATCGGAATCGCACGGACCGCCTGGGTCGACGGCGTCGTCGCCCATGCGTCACCTTGCTGGGCCGGTGGCTGGTTGGGCACGCAGATCGGGCAGTTCGGATCGAACAGCGACGGCTTCAGCGTCGGATGCGCCACGTTGTCGACGGCCAGATTGTCCACTTGCTCAAACGTGGACCAGATCCACTGCGGCGATGAAGTGGATTTGTGTGCGATGTGCATGCCGATCAGTCCTACCACAACCGGGCACTGATCCTTCTCTGCAGCGGACTGGTCGGGACACTTGCCGTTGCTTGCCGGCACGATCGCGGCGGAGGTAAGGAAGCGCTGCCGGTCGTCGCTCGCGGTCAGAATGCGCCATGCGAACTTCAGCTCCCAGGAACCACTGCTGTCCTGACGATCGGTGCCGCTGGGCAAGTTTGCCTTCGTCGCAGGATTGCCGCCGGTGAATTCGACCTGACCCTTGATGTTGTAAAGTTTGTATGTGCACACGTAGCCGACTTCATTCGGATCCATCTGGATTTCGTAGAAGACATAGTTCCCGTTCTGATCGATCAGGGGCGCGGTGAACGCCTGCAGGATGTCGTCGAGCGCTTCCGGATGCGTGCGCTTTGTCGACGCCGGCGTGGCCGGACTGATGTCGCCGACCGCAGAGATGTTGCCGAGCAGGCGCGTCTTGCGCTTGTCGAAGTCTGCCGGCATCGCGAACGGCTTGAGATCGCGCGCCACGGGCAAGTTTGTTTCGCGGGTCAGCGACAACAGTTGTGCCGCCTGCGCAGTGCCGCAGGCCGTCGGAATGCCGCCGTCCTGGCGGAAAATCGATGTGCTCTCATGCCAGGTTGTCCATTTCGGTGGACCGAAAGCGGTGTCGCGCAACTTTGGCGCGAACCTGCCCTGGTTGTTCACCGGCCAGTTTAAGGTGACGAAGGCCTGCCAGGACCACAGATCGAACAGACGCTGCACTTCCGGGAACTTCTTCGCATCTTCCAGTCTTTTCTTCAACGCGGTATCGACGTCACCAGGCAAGTCCGTGGTGAGTGACGGATTGAAGTTCGGAAAGCGGGCCAGATACGCAGCACGATACGTGGCCGATTCCGATGCCGCGTGAGCGATCGGGCACATCGACGCCGCGGCGATCGCGACCAGAGCCGATACGGCAGACAGACGCGCATTGCAAGTCATGATTTTTCCCCAGGAATGAGTGAACCGCGGCGGCCATGGCCGTCAATGGCAATTCTCAAGAACGCAACAAATAAAACACGATCGACTCATCGGGCTCGATCGATCCTCCCGCGACTGCGCAGATCCCCCGGCGCAGTGAGGCCCCTCACCGCTGCAGCCGATTGCGTCGGCGTCCGGTATACTATGATGCTTAGTAATAAAAGAGAAGTACTGGAATCGTTCCATTCCGGTTGCAGCTTCGCGAGCGGCCTGCCGTGCTTGCGCCGTGTCGACGTGCCTGTGGGTGCTGCGCATCCAGGCAGGCGGGATCAGGAAGCTCTCTCCGCACGGCACGACGTCAGCTCAACGCAACGCGGCGGGCAACGCGGCTGGGGCAATCGCGGGGATGGACATTACAGTTCTCCTGGGGTGATGCAGGTCGCCTGACTAGGCAAGCGACGAACGAGCCACAGGGCTATCACGCGCAACGAATATTTTTCCTCAAATGGACAATCCGCCACGCATCGCCGTACTTTGTTGCGGAATCCCCCGCGGCCGGTTATGGACAAAGCACAGCGGCTTGCCCAACCGAGCAGAGAAGGCCGGCGTACCGACCGCTTGGCGCAGCTACCCGCGAATGCCGCTGGTGCGCGGCTCATGCCCTGCGTACAAATGACAGGATACGAATTTCTGGATTTGCGGGCGACGCCTGGATTCCGGGTGTCGCTTCTGATTCGTTGGTGCTGATCGGGCAGGACCTTGCGTGGCTAGTGTGCCAGCGCGAAATCGATGGCGGCGCGCACCGCCGCTGCCTGCGCGGCATTGCATTGCTCGGGGCTGGCTCGGGGGCTGTCCGGGTAGACCTCGGTCGTCGTCGTGTAGCGCGCTCCGGTCATGCCGGCGCACAAGCCCAATTGCCGGAGCGGGTAGTTAATCACGCCCGGCGCGACCAACGTTGATCCAATGATTTCGCCATTGCGATCGGCCGGTGCAATGTGCGTAATCTTTGCGACTGCCGTGATCACCGCCTGCTGGAACTCGGGCTGGGGGTTCTCGCTGTCGTCGACCAGGTAGAAGCCGTCGGGGATTTCACCGGGTACCGATTCCTTGCCGTCGCGCGCGGCCAGTGCCGGGCGGAATTCGGACTCGTCCGTATCGGTCGTCTCGTGCAGGTCGACATGCACCAGCACGTGATCGCGCAGCGGGGCAATCAGGCGCATCAGGGCCGCCGATTCTGGCGCCGGACTGTTTTCGCGGAACGAGCGATTTGGATCAACCGCCTGCCGGTTCCAGCGATGAATCCGCTCGTAGGCCCACGGACTGATGCACGGCGCGACCAGCAGATTCACTTTGCCGGCGTAGTCCGCGGCGTTCTCTTCGACAAATTGCAAGGCGCCATGCACGCCGCTGGTTTCGTAGCCATGCACGCCGCCGGTCACCAGCGCGCAAGGCAGATCGTCTCGCCAGCCGCGGCTCTTGATCGCCATCAGCGGATAGGTTTCTGGCGCATAGTCGAGGCGACCGTATTCCACGACGTCGAAGCGCGTTCGCAGCCGCTCGATCACCTGCAGCACGTCCTCCTCGTAGCTGCGCTGACGCGTCTGTCGCGACAGCCATTCGGCTTTCTCCGTGTCGCCCCAGGCCTGGCCGGGGGTACCGATGGGATAAGGTGCGGTGTCGGTCATCGCGTCGCTCGTTGGCTGCAGATCGGTGAGGCCGCACACTGTAGCATCGCCCGGCAGCACCGCGATGGCCAGACAGGCAAATGGCGGGATTAAGCAACTCGTGTACTAAGTCGAACAGCGGTGGTGCCGCGGCCGGAGTTTGCCTGGCCGACGTTGTTGCTACGCCGGGACAATATCGCTCGTTATGGCCGTCTGATTTGTACTGCGGAGGTTTCCCATCGCGTCACATTATTCCGGTCCGCTGCTCACCCTGCCCCTCGCCGAGGCACTGCTTGCCGCCCGCGACGCAGGATCGCCCACGTGGACCGGCTCGCTGGACCTCGAACGTTCGCGCGGCGACGCATGGCTCGACCGCGAATCGTGGCAGTGGCGCGGTCAGCGCTATGCGTATCCGGAACGCCTGAAGAACCGCACGATCTATTACTGGGAAGGCGATGCGTTTGCGCCGGTGGCACGCTACTTCGGCTCGCTGATCAAACTGGTGCCCAGCGAATGGGGTGCGCCCACGTTTGAGATCGACGGCATCAAGATGCTGCCGACGTCGAAAGAATCGCCCTTTGAGGATGCCCGTCGAAAAGTCGCTTTGGTCGAGCCCGCTGGCAAGGTGGTGCTCGACACCTGCGGCGGCCTCGGCTACTTCGCGGCCTGCTGTGTTGACGCCGGCGCCGAGCGCATACATTCGTTCGAGAAAAACGCCGATGTACTTTGGCTGCGCACACTCAACCCCTGGTCGCCGGATCCCGATTCGCCCGCGATCGGCGGCCGGCTGCACCTTACGCACACGGATGTATCGGCGGCGATTGCGCAGATCAGCGATGGGTCGGTGGGCGCCCTGCTCCACGATCCGCCACGCTTCGGCATTGCCGGTGAGCTGTATTCACAGGCCTTCTACGATCAACTGGCGCGCGTGCTGCGCCGAGGGGGCCGTCTGTTTCACTACACCGGCACGCCGAACAAACTCACCAGCGGTCGCGACGTCCCGCGGGAAGTCGAAGGGCGCCTGATCAAGGCGGGATTCAAGGCACAGCTCGCGCTCGATGGGGTGCTGGCGACGCGGCGCTGAGTTTGCGCTCCGCGTGAAAGGTCGGTCGCAGCGTGCTTCACCGCAACCTCGACCCTCGATCGGAATGACAGACGCGCACGCTTCGCTTTTTGCACTTTGCGAAATACACAGTTCGCATGAGTGCAGGCAACTCCTGACTCGCCGGCAGAACTGACGCGCCTGAATTGCCGTTTGTTCACCAATATAAATGTTACTGCGCAGAGAGTATCGCACACGATCGGTCATCGCCGCCCACCGAAATGCAGCGTCAGCGAGGCTGGAAACTGCTCACACCCAGACCCGCCGGAATTCGCTCGAGCAAGCGATCCCCCCAGGCTTGACATGCAAGTATTTACTTGCATATGATTCATCCGGCGTTGACGATCGCGCTGCACCCACCAGCGCATCCAGTGGCACATCGACCCGTCGCTAGTACGGGCCACCCAGACAAAGTCGCAAGTATCAAGGCGCAATCATGCTCGACATTCTGCACCGAGTCGGAATCCAGTCGTCAATTGGCGACGTGTATCAGGCATTGGCCACCCGTGAAGGTGTCGCGGGCTGGTGGACAAACCACACGAGCGGCGAAAGTACCGTCGGCGGAATGCTGAATTTCCGCTTCGCGACGGACGGCGTCGAAATCGGTGCGATCGAGGTAACGGTCCAGGCGCTCGAACCGGATGCGCTGGTGCTTTGGGAGGTGATCGACGGGCCACAGGAATGGATCGGCACGACGATCCGCTTTGAACTCGCGCAGGATGGCGACTACACCATCGTCCTGTTCAAGCATCAGGGCTGGAAGGAACCGGTGGAGTTCATGCACCACTGCAGCACCAAGTGGGCGATTTTTCTGATGAGCCTCAAAGCCCTCGTGGAAAAGGGCAAGGGTGCGCCCAGCCCCGACGACATCAAGATCGACAACTGGAATTGAACGGACTTTGGACATCGACAAGGTTTTCAAAGCGCTGGCGGATCCGACCCGACGAGGTCTGCTGGACCATCTGCACCGGGACAACGGCCAGACCCTGACGACGCTCTGTGAACAAATGGATATGTCGCGGCAAGCCGTGACCCAACACTTGCAGTTGCTGGAGGGCGCCAACCTTGTCGCGATCGTCTGGCAAGGGCGCGAAAAACTGCACTACCTGAACCCCGTTCCGTTGCACGAGATCTACGTGCGCTGGATCGAAAAATTCGAGCGCGGCCGCCTGAGTGCGTTGCGCAAACTCAAGCACAAACTGGAAGGTGACGACAATGAAAAAGCCTGACTATGTATACGTGACCTACATCGCGACAACGCCGGAAAAGCTCTGGCAAGCCCTGGTCGATCCGGAAATGATGCGCGAATACTGGGTCGACCCGAATTCGGGTTGTGCACATGTGAATGTGTCCGACTGGAAGCCCGGTTCCCGATGGGAACACCAACGGGTCGACGATACGCGCACCGCAGACATCGTCGGCACGGTTATCGAACATACTCCGCCGCACCGCCTGGTGTTTACCTGGGCCAGGCCGAGCGAAGCCTCGGACGATTCGAAACATTCGCGCGTGAGTTTCGACCTTGAACCGTATGGCGACGGAATCATGCGTCTGACCGTCACCCACGACGATATTGCAGGCGATCCGGCAATGCTCTCGGGTATCTCGGGTGGTTGGCCGAAAGTCCTTTCCAACCTCAAGACGCTGCTCGAAACCGGTCGCGCCTTGCCGCATTCGGCGACGTCGAGTTGAGAACGGCGCAGCGCACCATCACGGCGTCGAGCAACGGCAGTCGCCAACGCATCGATGCGCCTGACACGCGAGCCTAGCCCGGCCGGATCCGCCGGGTGACGTCGTTCGTTGCCTGGGCGAGCGCACGCCGATTCTGCAGCGCGTATCCACTCGTTGCAGAATGGCAACTTGCCGAGCAAGGCGCGTGTGGTTGGAGCGGTTCCTTGTTCCACAACGGGACATGGTGACCGCCAAGCTCCGGATACCCGCAGAACATTTCACTTTGACGGAAGCATCTATTGGGCTCACCCGAAGTCATGGACCGCGTGTTCGCGCATGCGCTTGAGTGGCGCAAGCGTGCGAGGGTCATTCAGCACCGTCTCGCCGCGGGTCGATCGCAGCCCCATCGTGAGGGCATGGCGATCCATGCAATTCACCCTTCAACCCACGCGGATGTTCCGCCATCCGTGTCCGCGGCCTATTTCCGCTAGACGACCGCCCGAGCGCAATATGAAGCTGTTATTTCCTATACACCTGTAACTTATTACAGGGTTACAAGTGCTACGGAGTGACGTCTTATTGACGTCCATCACATCTGGCCGTCCGACCGGATGATGGAGAGCGGGTTGGCTGGCGTCAGTCGACGTGCCCGGGGTTACTTGGGGAAGCACCGGCACAGGGAGGGAAACGGGGGTTCCCGACTGTGAGGTTGCGCCGCACGCTGTGAATCCGCGCGCCCTGTTGCGGATAGAACGCGGCAGTTTCGCCAGTCCAATGCACAGGAATCCGGATGGTCACTCGGCGCGCCCAGCATCCGCGCGGAAAGCGCTTGCTCGGAACAACGGTCTGTTTCTTCGTCGTAAATTGGAGAGTAAACAATGAGAATTCCTTTCGCATCCGTAGCGGCGGGACTGCTGGCCGCGTGCGTCACGGGCCCAGCACTTGCGCAGCCGGCAACAGGCTCCACGGCTTACTCGCCCGGGGTTGCCGAAGACAAGATCAGCTGGCAGTTGTTTGTCGAAGTCGTCAGCCCCGCTCCGGCTCCGAATCTGAAGCAGGCGCTGACGTTTGAGACCTGGGCAACGGATGCGGAAACGTTCAGCGCCAGCACTACGCCGCCGACCTGGCCGACCGGCCCGACCACCGAACGCAACAAGCAGCGCTTTCAAGTCAGCAGCCTGGGTTTGCACCGGCCGGCGCGACTGCAGGTCGCGGTCGACTCCAGTGGCGTGCCTACGCCGTGCGCAACACCGGCGGATCCCGCAGCGGGAAACTTCCCGACACCTGCGACGGCCAAACCGCCGGTAAATTGCCTGGCGGAAGAGGTGCGGCGCAACAAGCCCTCATTCGATTACATCGTGCAGAATAATCTTTATACCGTGGCCGGCCTTGCGACGAATTTTCCGCTGACTGCGCCGATTGCATTGCCGCAGTCCAGCGATCTCAAGAAAGCCGGCATCGAAGTGAAGGTCGACTGGGTGCCACTGAACACGGTGGTGACCTGGCTGAATGCCAACTTGCCGAAACCCATCGATGCGGCATTCGTGCGCAAGAACTACTTTATCGCCAGCCAGCCCGACGGTACGGATTACGCACTGGTCTCGATGCATATCAGTCTCAAGGATCGGCCCAACTGGCTGTGGGCGACGTTCGAGCACCAGTTGAATCCCGGTCGCTGCGATACGATGGGTTGCTATGACCAATTCGGACTGCCGACAACCCAGGCCAGCATTCCGCCAGCAACCGCCGCCAACACGCAGTACCCGGCATGCGCGAAGAAATCCGCCGCGCTGGCCAAGATGCTGGGTGGATTGCCCACGGTATGGAACAACTATTGCCTGAAGGACACGCAGATCGATTTCGTGTCCGTGCAAGCGACAACCAAGGGCCAGCCGCTGCTGAATGGCGACAGCGTGGTCGAGCGCATCCTCGCCGGCGTGCCAATTGCCCAATCGTCCTGCATTTCTTGCCATGCCTACGCAACATTCGGCAGCAAAGGCTGCATCGCGCAGAACAACCCAGGTATCAGCAGTCCGGCACCGATCGGCGCCGTGACCCAGCAACCGGGGCAGAAGCGCTACGACTTTGTCTGGGGCGTCATCACCATTCCCAATGGGGTGTGCCAGTAGCAACAGCGTCTGACTGCCGACTCGCCGTGCTTCCACCGAAGTACGGCGAGTCAGCTCGGCTCAACGTGCGGAATCGGTTGCCGACGCCTCCTGCACGGTCCATTCGCGCGGCGAGATGCCGATCTTTTGTGTAAAAATTCGCGATAGCGCCGACGCGTTCGCGTAGCCCAGGTCGTGGGCGATGGCCTTGATCGAGTCGCCATCGCGCAGTCGACGCTGGGCGAGGCTCAGGCGCCACTGCACCAGGTAGTCGCCCGGCGTGACGTCGACGTTCGCCTTGAATGCAGCAGCGAATGCACTGCGCGACATGCCGGCCATTGCGGCCATGCGCTCCAGGTTCCATGCATCGCCGGGTTTTTCATGCACGGCGACCAGGGCTTTGGCCAATCGCGGATGCGCAAGACCGGTCAGCAGCCCGATCGGCAGATCGTTCTCGGTCGGATGATCAAGCAACCAGCGCAGCAACTGCACGAGCAGCACATCGAACAGCCGGTCGGCCAGCAAACGTTGTCCACAGCGAACCTGATCGGTTTCGGCAAACAGCAGGGCCAGCGTCGACTCCAGACCGGCGACGCGTCGCAACGGCAACACAATCACGGCGGGCAAGGCGCGCGCGAGCGGATGCAGATCGCCACCGTCGAATTCGATGGTTGCACAGGCGAATTCGGCGCCGTGCGTCGGCTCATTGTGGAAATCGTGGGTAAGTGGACGAGGGTAAAACAACAGACTGGGTTCGCATACTTCGATGCGGCGGCGCCGTCGTCCATCCTGGCGGTGACTGACGCTCATGCTGCCATTGCGCATCACGTGCAGGAATCCCCGTCCCGGCTGCGCGGCGAAATGCGTGGCGCCGCAGAGTGGACCCGCGTGGAACAAATGCGCGCGCGCGCCAAAGTGTTCCAGCAACGCACTCAGTCGATCGGTTTCATTGGCCACGATGTTGGCATTCCTGGACGAATAGGTACGTCTAATGGACGGAATCGCGCCTATCGTACAGATCTTTCCGGGAAACTGCCTTGGTGCTGGCAACGTCTCTGATGCCAGCACCCTCTTCGTCACCTCCCACAGGAAGAAAATCATGTCACGTATTCCACTGATCAATCCCGCCGACACCACTGACAACCGCAAACCGGTACTCGATCAGATTCAGCAGGCGTTCGGCGCCGTTCCGAACATGTTCAAAGCCGTCGCACAGTCGCCGGCGGGCTTGCAGAGCCTATGGTCATTCTTCGGTGCGCTCGGCGGAGGCGTGATCGACGCGAAGCTCGGAGAGCAGATCGCGGTTGCCGTCGCGGACCGCAATGGCTGCGAATACTGCCTCGCAGCGCACACCGCGCTCGGGCGCAAGGCGGGCGTTTCTGCAGAGGCGATGAGCTCGGCCCAGAGTGGCGAGTCTGCCGATCCACGGTCCGCCGCGGCGCTGCGCTTCGCGATCGCACTGGTCGATCATCGCGGCCGGGTATCCGACGCCGATGTACAGGCACTGCGCAATGTTGGCTTCGGTGATGCGGAGATTGTCGAGATCCTCGCGCATGTCGCGCTGAACTTGTTCACCAACTACGTGAATGTGGCCTTCGCGGTACCGCTGGATTTCCCCGCGGTCAAGTTGCGCAAAGCCGCCTGATGATCGGGATCACGGGGCGGTCGCGCGGCGATCGCTCCGTGAACAAGGTATCCAATTTCAGAAAGTCGTCAAATTCGCATCGACACTGACGCGATGCCCGTACCGCGGCGTTGCACCGGGATCGTGCGCCAGTCTCTACACGCCGCATTTTGTCTCAGGCCTGCGGCAGCCGCCGCGCCTGCTTGAACAGCTCGCGCAACGTGGCATCCGGCGGAGTCGTCACGTTGTAGCGCATGAAACGGCTGGTTCGCTGAGTCGGCGAAAACAGACTGCCGGGTGCGACAAGCATGCCGAGTTCCCGACCGTGCAGAGCGAGCTCGTTCGTGTCACACGCCATGTCGACCCACGCGAACGGGCCATGCCGGGGACAGCCGTAGATCGCAAACCCTTCCCGGGCCAGCCATTTGATTGACTTGCTGCGATGCGCATCGAGACGTTCGCGCAAGGCCGCGACATGTCGCCCATAGCGACCGTTGATCAACAGCTTGTGCAATGCGCGCTCGTTGACCTCCGGCGTCGTGTAGCCGGTCAGCACCTTGGTATCCGAGAACGCGTGCGCCAGGCGCTCGCTGCAGGCGAGATACCCGACGCGCAAATTCGCCGCGAGCGTTTTCGAATAGCCGCCCGCGTAGATCACCCGGCTCAGGCCGTCGTGCGCCGCGAGACGTGCGGGCGCCGAATCGCACAAGTCGGCGTAGACGTCATCCTCGAACACGTGGAAATCGTACTTTGCCGCGATCTGCACAATGCGCGCTGCGCTGACGGCGTCGAGTGCAAGGCCGGTCGGGTTCTGCGCAACGCTGTTGATCAACAGCAGGCGAGGTCGCACCTCGTGTGCGATCGCCTCAAGCGCAACGAGGTCGGGGCCGTCCGCCGTGTACGGCACACCGATCACGCGCGCACCACGCAACGCGAGCATCCCGAGGGCGCCAAACCACGAAGGGTCCAACACGAGCACCACATCGCCCGGCGCGACCAGGGTTTGCAGTGCAAGGTGTATCGCGTGCGTGATACCGGTGGTCAATACGATCTGCTCCGCATGTGCGGTGACGCCAAATGCGTCGAGCCGTCTCGCCAGCACTTCGCGCAGCGGCGCGTAACCGCGTGCAGTGCCGCCTTCGAGCAAGCGCCCGGGGCCTTCACGGCCAATCGCGCGCAAGGTGGCGCCGAGGGCGTCGCCATCGAGCCACGCGGCCGGCAGCACGCCCAGGCCGGGGCCGCGCGCGGCACGTCCACTATCGAGCATTTGTTGCATCAACCACTTGAGGTCGATTTGTGACGACGGCGGCGCCGTGCGCGGAGTAGGCGTAGCCGCGTTACGCACAAAGTAACCCGAACCGCGCCGCGCCTCGATCAATCCGGCCGCAGCCATGCGCTCATACGCGTCGGCCGCGGTAAAGGCCGAAACCTCAAGCGTGCGCGCCAGTTCGCGAATCGATGGCACGCGCGCGCCAGCGCGGAACACGCGCGCCTCGATGCGCGAGCGCAGCCACTCGATGCACGCGTCGACACGGGACAAGGCATTGGCAGAGGTATCCATGGGTCAACACTGTACTGACCGGATCGACGCCAAGTGTATCGGTACTGTACTGCCGCTGCATCGTAAGCTGAATGCCTCAACCCTGACGGAGGCCGCGATGACCACCGAACTGTGTGCATTTGCCGTGCTCGCATTTGTCAGCTGCATCACGCCGGGCCCGAACAACGCGCTCGCCGCCGCAACCGGCGCACGCTTTGGCGGACCTGCCGGCCTGCCGCTTGCCTTGGGTGCCACGCTCGGCGGAACGGGCCTGATCGTGCTGTCGGCGCTCGGCGTGGCCGGGGCGATCGCGACGACACCCTGGTTGTCGCGCGCACTCGCGCTTGCGTCGGCCGCTTACCTCGCTTGGCTCACGTGGAGACTGCTGCGCAACGATGCCGGCACGCGACGCGACACCGCACGTCCACCACACTTTGCCGAAGCCGTCGCGCTCCAATTCGTCAATCCGAAAGGCTGGGCCATGGCGCTCGCCGGCACGGCGCTGGTGCTCGCTCCGCCCGACGCGCACGCGTTGCGCGTCGCAGCCATGTGCGCACTGCAATCGCTGTTCTGCTTCGTCAGCGTCATGGCGTGGGTGACGCTCGGCGTGCGTCTGCAGCACTGGCTCGAAGATGCCCGCCGACGTCGCGCATTCAATGGGGTGATGGCGCTGGCACTCGCCGGCTGCGCGGTGGCGACGCTTGCCGCGGCATTCAACCTTTCCGTCTAGAGTTGCCTGGAGAACACCAATGCGTATCTTTGTTGTCTTGTGCATTTTTCTCGTATCCGCAATGCCCCCAGGCGCCGACGACGCAAAACGCGCGGCACAGCTTGCGGACCTTGCGATCGTGCGCGACGAATACCTGCCGAAAGAACTCGCCTACACTGCGGCGACGCGGGCGCTTGCGCAGGCCAAACTAGGCGAACTCAATGCGCGCGCCGGTAGCTTGTCGAGCGCCGAGTTGCTGGTTGGCCTGGCGCAGATCGGCGCGCTCACTGACAACGCACACAGTGGTCTGCGTTACCACGATCCACTCGCGCTGCCAGGCGCGCGCCTGCCGCTGCGCCTGTTGTGGTTTCCTGATGCGCTGATCGTCGCGCGTGCGACCGGCGACGCGGCAGACCTTGCCGGCGCGCGCGTGCTCGCCATTGAGGGCCTCGCGCCGGAAGCCTTGTTCACGCGGGTGAAATCGCTGCAAGGCGGCAGCGAAATCAATCGCCGGAAATATCTGCCTGAACTGATCGAGTCGCTGGGTGTATTGCACGCCATCGGCGTGGCGAAGCGATCCGACCGAGTCACCCTGAAGCTGAAGCTTGCATCGGGAACGATCGTGGATCGGGCCCTGAACATGGTCGCAAACGGTTCGGTCTCGCCGACCGCCGACACGGAGCGACTGTGGTCGCCGGAACCGGTCGTCGATGAGGCAAAGTGGACAACTGCCATCAGTACCGATGCGCTGCCGATGTACTTGACCGATGCAGCCGAGCCATTTCGTACGGTGCCAATGCCGGACGTCGACGCGTTGTACATCCAGTTCCGTTCGAACGGGGACGAAGACGGCCATCCCATCGCCGACTTCACCGCACGTGTCGATGCGGAAATTGCGGCGCGCAAGCCCGCCAACCTGATCCTCGATCTGCGCTTTGACGTCGGTGGCAATCTGCTGACAACGCTGGGCTTCATGCGCGCGCTGCCGTCGAAAATCGCGGGCCAGACGTATTTGCTCGTCGGCAACTACACCTATTCGGCCGGCATTATCTCGGCCGCAGCGGTGAAGAAAGGCGGCGGCGACCGCGTGACCGTGGTCGGCGAAGCGCTTGGCGACCGCTTGTCGTTCTGGTCCGAAGGTGATCGCGTGTCACTGCCGAATTCGCATTTCGGCATGCGCTACACGAACGGAACCTTCAATCTCGATAACGGCTGCGCCGCGATCCCGCAGTGCCTGGACAAACTCGTCGACGTGAACTTCGTCTCGCTGATTCCGCAGATTGCTGCGCCGCTCACCAGTGTCGCGTACCTGGCGAAGCGCGATCCGGCACTGGCTGCCGTGCACACGGACATCGTTCGAAGGCGAAATGAGTGAGCCATGGTTCTGCCCGGCGCGTAACGCGCCGGGCACCGTGCCATGCCCGGGGCCCGCATGAGCAGATAAGTAGATAAAGCACAACTGCGGCGATTGTCAAAAGACCGGAACGGTCTTCCCAATTGCGCGTCACTCGACTGGGCCATGACAGTGCCGGAGCCCGGCAGACCGACTACAAGAGCGGCACTGCCTGAAAACCGTTGCGGAAAATCTGTTCCGGAACGAAGCCCACGATGCCGGTCGACGCGGCATTACCGAAGCGGGACATCACGCCGCCCATGTACAGGCGTGCCCCGAGGACTGCGAGCGCACGGTTCACCGCGAACGAGGCGAAACCCACCAATCCCCAGTCAGTACCGTCCCACACGTATAAGGCACCGTTATAACTGGCTGCGTAGAGTCGCCCGGCGAAAACCTGCAGTGTCATGATGGTGTCGCTGCTCGAATTCGGTATGCCGCCACCGGGAGAACTCCAGACTCCGCTGGACCAGATCGCGACCTTCGCGCTGGGAGTCGCACCGAACTGGCTGAATTGACCGCCGACATAGAGTTTGTTGCCGAATCGCTGCAGCGCATAGACGGCACTATTGACGCCATTGTCGCCATTGCCTAGTGGATTCGGCAGCGTGTCCCACTGCACACCGTTCCAGCGCGCAATGTGATTGGCAGCGATCGGGCCCGCGCGCAGGAAACGCCCGCCCGCGTACAGGTAGGCACTGTCGGTCGCCAGCGCGTACACCTCGCTGTCCGTGCCGTCCGCCAGACCGGACCAGACGCCATTGGTATACATCGCGATATGTGGAGTGCTGAAGCCTCCCGCATGGGTGAAGAAGCCGCCGGCATAGAGCCGTCCCGCAGTGGCAGCCAGACTCGTGACACCGCCATCGGTGCCCTGCGCGCCGACATTGCCGACCGGATGCCACGAACTACCATCCCATTGCGCGAGATTGCTCGCGGTCTGTCCGCCAGCCATGCTGAAATCGCCGCCCACGTAAAGCACGCCCCCGTCGATCGCGAGGGAATTCACCGGACCATTGACGCCAGCGCCGACCGCGCTCCATGCGCTACCGTTCCAGCGTGCGATATTGTTCACCGCCAGATTTCCGACCTGACTGATCGCACCGCCGACGTAGACGTCGCTGCCGTTGCTGAGCATCGCGTAGATTTCGCCGGTGACTTGCGTCGTGTCGGTTGGATCGATCAGTGCCCGCCAGGCGGATCCATCCCAACGCGCGACGCCGTTCGTGATCACACCGGTGGATTGGGTAAAAGTACCGAATGCATGGATTTGTCCATTCCACTGCGTGAGCGCACGCACGCTGTCGCTGCTCGCCGCACTGGAGTCACCGACACCGCCACCGAGCGCTGACCACGTCGACCCGTTCCACGAACCGACGTTGCTGATGGGCAAGTTGCCGGCAAATGACAGCGAACCGCCGACGACCATCTGACCTGCGACCATGCGCAGCACACGCACGGTTCCCGTGACTCCCGCCGGATTCGATCCGATCGGAAACCACTGGCTGCCGTTCCAACGTGCAATGCCGCCCGACAATTGACCACCGGCGCGCTGAAACGCGCCACCGACAATCAGGTCGGAACCGTTCATCTGGATCGTCCACACCGTGTTGTCAAAGCCGTTTTGTGCGCCACTGCCGACCGACGACCACGCGCTGCCGTTCCAGCGAGCGATCCGATTCGCGACAACGCCCGCCGCTGCGGCAAACGCGCCGCCGACATACACGGTACTGCCATCCACCACGAGCGCGTTGACGGACCCGTCGACACCGTTTGTGGTTTCGCTGCCGAGCGGCTGCCACGCGCCCGCGATCCACCGTGCGACGTGCGAACGGACCACTTCCCCATCGCCGATTCCGGTGAACTCGCCACCGATGTACAAGTCGCTGCCATTGAGCGCAATTGCGTTCACCGGGCCATTGAGCTGGTGTGCCGTATCGCTGGCGTACGCATGCCACGCGCTGCCATCCCAGCGCGCGAAGTAGTAACTGACTGAGCCCTCGACAGTGCTGATTGCCGCGCCGTTGCCCCCCACATAGAGGTCGTTGCCCACGGCGACCAGCGCCTTGACCTCTCCCAGCCAGCCGTTGGAGACGTTGGCGTAGGCATACCACTGCACGCCGTCCCATCGCGCAAGGCCATTGACCAGCACGCCGCCGCAGGCAGAAAAATTTCCGCCCAACACCCGATCACCATTGGTCATCGTGACCGCCGCGTTGATCGGTCCGTTGCATCCGTGGCGCACCGCACCGAAGCCGACAAATGTACCGGCAGTGATGGGCGCTGCTGCCGCGACTTGCGCAGCTCCGCGCAGCGCTCCGCTCACTCCTGCATGCGACGCGGCCCGCGCGGCGCTGCCATCGGTCAGTTCAGCGCTCGATCCTCGCGTGTCTGAAAAGGTCGCGTGTTCCGTCCCTGGTTCCGGGAACGAGGGCACGCCGCTGGCCAGGGAGAATTGTGCAAAGATGAGCATCAGCAATGCGCCGAAGCCAGCAAGTGTCGCCATTCTTGAGTGCATCGTCGTGATTCCGCGGGAGTTGCAGCGCAAAACTCCGTTTGATGCGCGGATCCGCCACGGATTGCATGGTCAATCGCTGCAGCGTCGCAGGGCGGTGTAACGGATTGGCGGTCGAAACGACACGCCATTCGACCTCCACGATGACCACGGTCTGTCCGAATCGGTCGCAGCGAAACGCGAAAATGGACATTTCGTACGCGCCCAGTGTGCGCTGGTTGGCAGTTTGCCCCACCTCGACGCCTCGAATCCGCGCATAAGGACCGTTCGTCGCTGGCACGTACGATGCACTGGATTTTTCGGAATCCGCCACGATCTATGCAATCACGCAAGACATTCCGGATTGCGCAGGTGGTCGCACTCACCACCGTTGCTGTGAGCCCATGAGGATCCGACTGTGAAGACGTTCAACCACGCAATCGCGATCAAGCAGCTTGTCGCCCGCCTGCACCAGCAGGATGCGCGACCCGCCCCGTCCCCCTGCGCACCGCAACTTTCACTCCATGCACCGTCGTTTGCCGAACGCGATTCAATGCACCTGGGTGCGCCCGGCCATGACGGAGCCGCTGTAGCGGAATCGCCGCGCGGCGTGCGCATTTTCGATATGAGCTGACCACCCGGCAGCTGGCGAACGGCACTGTTGAAAGCAGTGCCTCCACCTTGGCCTGTTGTGCGCAGTAATTCCGAACCACCCGGCGCTCGCTGCTGGGCGTCTTTCGCGAGCTTGCGCGGCGTTTGAACCAGCCAGGTCCTCGCTCCGACCACGCTGTCACACCGAATGGTCCGGCCGGGTGGCCGACGACCGTCGTCGGCACCTCAGGCGAGCTCAGATCCCTGCTCGCCGATCGAGTCGACGAATTGCCGCGGCGCCTTCGGCGGTGGCGGCAGCGTCATGGCCACCGCTTCGTCGTCCATGTCGATGAAGCGGAAAGTATCGCGGCCGGCGATCTTGGCCGCATAGAGGGCATAGTCGGCGACCTTGAGCAAGGCATCTGCCGCGGGTGGAGTGCGTGTATAGGCGACGCCGATGCTGGCGCCGACGCGCAGCGATGCCGGCTCAACGATGAAGTCGCGGCGCATCGCATCGAGCAGCTTCTGCGCGACGGCCTTGGCATTGTCGGGCGTATCGGCATCTTCGATCAGCACGACGAATTCGTCGCCACCCAGGCGCACGGGCAAATCCGTGGCACGCACGGATTCGCGCAGGCGGCTGGAGAATTCGCGCAGCACTGCATCGCCCACCGCGTGACCGAAACAATCGTTAATTTCTTTAAAATGATCAATGTCCAGATAAATCAGTGCGATCGGATTGCGGTGCCGGTGCGATTTGACCAAGGCGATCGCGAGCCGTTCGTTGAACTGGTTGCGATTGGCGAGTCCGGTCAGATTGTCGTGCTGTGCGATCCGGACCAGTTCCTCCTTCGCGGCCTGCAGTTCCGTGATGTCGTAGGTCAGCGAGTAGAAGCCCACCACCGAACCGTCCGCTTCCACGTCTGGCACGTAGTTGGCCTGCCGGTAGTAGCGTTTCCCGTTGGCGAAGATTTCTCCTTCGAAGGTGACGCGTTCGCCGCGCAGCGCGGCTTCGATGTTCGGCAGGATTGTCGGATACAATTTCGGGTCGACGATCTCCTGCATCGTTCGTCCGATCACCAACGCGGGATCGATGGCGAACAGGCGCGCAAACTGGGCATTCACATAGGTATAGCGTTGCGCGGCGTCGACTTGGATCACCATCGCGGGCAAATTGTCGGCGATCGCGCGCAACCGACGTTCGCTCGCGGTCAGGGATTGCTCCGCGACGATGCGCCGCGATACGTCACGTCCCACGTAGATCACTTCGTGCGTGCAGCCGGGCTGGGCGCTTGGGACCCGACGCCCGATCGCTTCGATCCACACATAGTTGCCTCGCTGGTGGAGGGCACGGTAAACCACCGTCGCGGTGCCGCCGTCGCGAAACAGATGGCCCATCGTATCGACCAGCGTCGCGCGATCGTCGGGATGGACCAGATCCCAACGCGGCTGCAGTAGATCTCGCGGCTCGTAGCCGAGCACCTCCTTGACCGACGGCGAAACATACAGCCGCCGGCCATCCGGCAGCAGACGCACCACCAGGTCGCGCGAATAGTCCGCGAGTAGCCGATAGTTGTATTCGCTGTCGCGCAACTCCGCCGTGAGTCGTCCGCGTTCGGCCAGTACTACCGCTACCGGCAATGTGGTGAGACAGGTGATGGCAATGAACACCTGCAGCAGCAGGAATCGTTCGGTGGGCGTGAGTGCCGCGGCGAGCATCATCGGTCCATGCCCGCTCTGCGTGGCAATGATCGAAATCACCAGCACGAAGGTGATGCCAAACGCGAAGCCTGCAAAGCGATGCCGGAACACGGCGAGCAGCAGCGGCGGATAGGTGAGAAACAACAGCGGGTAGCGCGATTGGGTGAAGACCCACAGCGTGGTTGCGATGACCAGACCCATGCTGCGGGCGAATTTTCCGTAGTAGGCGACGCGCCCAAACCCTTCGCGGTGCAGTTCGCTCGCGACGACGATCAATGTGGCAAAAATAACCATTCCCAATGTGTGCGCGGCAAACCAGGTTGACACGATCATCTGGAATGCATGGTCGTTCGGGCTCGCGCCCGTTATCGCGACCAGCAGCGCCCCGACTAGACATCCGAATGCAGTGGCGCTCAATGCCACCCACGCAACACGGGTCAGATTCTCTGGCGCACTGACCTCGCCAACCGCATGGCGCAGCGCGTAGGCGACAACGCCCGCTTCGATCGTGCTGGCCAGACTGCGGCCGATCACCGACAGCAATGGATCACCCCAGAGGTAACGCGCCAGCAACCCCCCCAGCAGCGCGGCGATGAGATAGGCAACCCACAATCGGTGCGGCGACTTGAGCAGGATGCCGGTCAGCACGCCGCCAACGGCCCAGACAATCGCCACGCCGCCATCGGGACGCGCGAGCGAAATCGTCAGCCAGGTCGCGCTGCCGATGAGTAGTGCGATGGCTGTCACGCGAATGCCATCACCCATCCGTTGCCACACCGGTTGCTCCACCACGTCGCCACTGCCTCCTGCCAGCCCGCGCCGCGGTAAACCCGGGCGTCGCGTCAGCGTCGCACGAAGCGCAAAAACGCGAGGTGAACTTTGGTCTACTCACGCTATGTCATTGAGGCATGGCGGCATTCGGCCAACCCGTTCCGCGGCCTGCAGGATTTGCCTCGCGATGCGGAATCGCGTCTGCAAAACCTCTCGGCCACGTTCCTGTCGTGGCCGCGCGGATGAGCGCACCGAGGCAGGAATGGCCGCATGCAGCAATGCGGACGTTGTCAGCGCCATCGCACTCGATTCCGGCACATCGGTATTGTGACGTTATTGCCGGCGTCACCAGGCCCCTCTTGAATTCGGCGCGCGTTAAACCGGACAGCCACGTTCTGGCACTCATGTCGGATACCGCCGCGCGATGCCGTGCCTCGGCAGGGATGAACGGACCAGACGGAGAAAATCCATGACCGCCATGCGAACTGCGAGCACGCGTATCGGTGCCAGCCTGCTGCTCGGCCTCAGTGCGGCGTCAGCGCACGCACAGTGGCAACCGCTCTGGTCGACGCCTTGGCAGCACCCGGAACCCATCCACAGCGCGTCGCCGCTGAAGGTCCGAAGCGCAGCGGATGGCGCGACGTTCGCCGGCGTCGACGTGACGCACCACAGCGCGAGCCACGTCGCACTGGTCCGTTTCAATCCCGACGGCAGCTTTGCGTGGACGCGGGAACGCCCGGCCCAGTCGCTCTCCGGACTGCTGCTGCTCGATGCGGGACGCGTGGCGATCGTCGGCGACGGCGGCACCGCCGCGGCTCCGCTTTATATCAATGTTTACGATGCGACCAGCGGCAATTTGCTCTGGGAACGACAGGCCGCCGGTGGTCGCACGCTGACCGATGAGCGCGATGACACCGAGCAGGTGGCCGTCGATTCGAGCGGCAATATCCTGCTGCTCGCGAGCGATGGCGGCGACTACGTGATTGTCCGTTACGACAGCGCCGGCAATCCCTTGCCGACCTGGCGTCGCACGATCGACGCCGACGAGGACGTGCGCGCGAGCGGCATTCTGGCGTTGCCGGACGGTGGCGTGATCGTCACGGGCGAAGGCGCCAGCTTGCATGGCGGCTACGTCACGCTGCGTCTGGATGCGCAAGGCAGCGAACTGTTCCGCGATGTCGATCCGGGCGGTATTGCCAATCCGCTGGGACCGGCCTATCTCGGCATCGATGCCGACGGCAATGCGCTGCTTGCTGCAGCACCCGAATCCCCCGGCGGGGTGCCGTGTGCACAAGTGTGGAAATTGTCGCCCACCGGTGCGCGCCTGTGGACCCGCGTGCTGCCGAACCCCGGCAGCCTGACGAGCAGCATGAGCATTGGCGGCTTCACGCTGGCGCCCAACGGCGACGTCTTGATCGTTGCCGACATGAACAGTCAGCCATTCCGCCTGGTGCGCCTGGACGGCGCAACCGGCGCGGTGCGCCAGGACGTCGCCACACCACTGCCGAGCAATCCCTCATCAATGGCGCTGGCGCCGAACGGCCGCGTTCTGGTCGGTGGCTACGCGTTCATCGACAGCAGCGGCCATGTGGGCGGCCGACTTGTCGAGTTCGCCGCGAGCGGTGCCGCCTGCCGCGTTGCCAACAATGTCGACATGTTCAGCAAAGTGGAAAACAGCGCAAGCGCGAACGGCTGGACCGTGCTCGGATCGACCCAGTTCATTCCCGGCACCGGCAACGACGCATTCGTGCGGCGCTACGACGCCGACGGAGCGTGCAGTGTCGTCGATGTGCTGTTTGCAAACGGGTTCCAGCCCGGATTGTGAATCGCGCGCAACAGGAGGCGCAACCGAAACGGCCGTTCTCCACCGCCTAATCATGCCAGCGCGTTGCCGATTTCACCGAAAGACTTCTTAGTGGATAAATGCACGTTTGTGGATGGGTGACGCCGCATAGGTCGACGGTGTTGCCTTGATTATTCACCGCCGCGTGCGGTGAGCCGGCAGTCACGTGCGGGACATCGTCGGGACGGTGCGGCAGGCCGCACTGCGGTCCGAAGTAATCTCCGCAGTTACGCCCAGCACCGCATGTGACATGCTGCGGCGCTGGTGCCGGCGCGACGGGGATGTCGAGCAGCCCGGCACGCGTACGCGTGTACAAAAGGGACAAATAAACTTGCCTCTTCGGCCCCGACCGTCCATCACGGCCCTGATAGCCGAAGTCGCCACATGCCGCTTGTTCTGATTCGCCGACACGGAATCTGCGTTGCGGTGCAGCTTGTCCGCGCAACTGCCCGCACACTCCAGGACGCCCAAAATGTCTCGAAAAGCTTCATCGATCTCACCAGCAAACCCGCCTGTTCGCAAGCCACGGGAATGGCTCGCAGCTGTGCGATAGTCGATCGGCGCCTTGCGCGCATCCAGGGGGAAGTCCATGCAACGTTACACCCGATCGCCCGTGAAATACGGGGGTTTCATGCCGTTTCTGGTTTTCCTGGCGCTGCTCGTTTTCGCCGCACCCTTGTGGGCCGTGCCGAACACCTGGTCACCGGCGGGCGCGCTCACGACGGCGCGTGCTTATCACACTGCAACGCTGCTGCCTTCGGGCAAGGTGCTCGTGGCGGGCGGCGCATTCAGCGGCGCCAGCGCGACGGCAAACGCCGAGCTGTATGACCCGACCACGAACACCTGGGCGCCGGCGGGCGTGCTTTCGACGGCGCGCTATCACCACACGGCAACGCTGCTGCCGTCGGGCAAGGTGCTGGTCACCGGCGGCAACAACGGCGCCAACATTTTCGCGAGCGCCGAACTGTACGACCCGGCGACGAATACGTGGTCGCCAGCAGCCCCGCTCGGTACGGCGCGCTTCAGCGGCACGGCGACGTTGTTGCCCACGGGCAAAGTGCTGGTCGCGGGCGGCAGCAGCGAGCCTTTCGTGTATCTGGCCAGCGCCGAGCTGTACGACCCCACGTCGGACACCTGGTCGCCGGCAGCATCGCTCGCGGTCGCGCGCCATGTACACACGGCAAATCTGCTGGCGTCGGGAAAAGTCCTGGTTGTCGGGGGTCTCGGCAACAGCCCTGTCAGCACTACCGAGCTGTACGACCCCGCGACGAACAGCTGGGCGAGCGCCGGTACGTTGGCCACGGGGCGTTACAACCACGCCACGACCCTGATGCAGTCCGGCAAGTTGCTGGTGACCGGGGGCACGAACAACGGCAGCGGCTCGCTCGCGAGTGTTGAGCTCTATGACCCGGCAACGAATACCTGGACAACCGTCGCCGCGCTCGCCACCGGGCGCCTGCTGCACACGTCCACCTTGCTGGCGTCGGGCAAGGTGCTGGTAGCCGCTGGCTCCAGTGGCAGCGCACTCGCAAGCGCCGAGCTGTACGACCCGACGACGAATACCTGGGCCGCTGCGGGCGCGCTTGCGACAGCACGCAATTACCACACCGCGATTCTGCTGCCCTCGGGCAAGGTGCTGGCGGCCGCGGGTTCCAGCGGCGGCTTTTTCGCCAGCGCCGAGCTGTATGACCCAGCAACCAAGACCTGGGCGACCACCGGCGCGCTAACCACCGCACGCAGTCTGCACACCTCGACCCTGCTCGCCTCAGGCAAGGTGCTGATCGCCGGAGGAGAAACCGCCAACGGGAGCTATCTCACCAGCGCCGAGCTCTACGACCCGACGTCCGGCACATGGGCGACGGCCGGACCGCTCGCAACCGCGCGCCGCTTTCACACCGCGACCCGGCTGCCGTCCGGCAAGGTGCTGGTGGCGGGCGGCTTCAATGGCAGTACGCTCGCCAGCGCCGAGCTGTACGACCCGGTGACCAACACCTGGACCGCCGCGGGCTCGCTCGCCGGCGGGCGCGCTTACCACACCGCGACCCTGCTGCCTTCGGGCAAGGTGCTGGTGTCGGGAGGCGACAACAACGGGCCTCTTGCCAGTGCCGAGCTGTACAACCCGGCGACCAATACCTGGGCGCCCACGGGCGCGCTCAGCGCCGCGCGCTACGCGCACACCGCCACCTTGCTGCCCTCGGGCAAGGTGCTACTGGCGGGCGGCGGCACCAACACCAGCAATCTCGCCAGCGCCGAGCTCTATAACCCGGCGACGGGCGTGTGGTCGACGGCCGGCTCGCTCGCGACCGAGCGCGTTTACCACACCGCGACAGCGCTGCCCTCCGGCAAGGTGCTCGTGGCGGGTGGCACCACCAGCAACCTTGTCAGTGTCTACGGCGCCGCTGAGATCTACGATCCGGCGACGAATTCGTGGTCGCCGGCGGGCTACCTCGCGACGGCGCGCGATCGCCACACGGCCACGCTGCTGCCCTCAGGCAAGGTGCTGGTGGCGGGGGGCGTCGACGGCAACAACATTCTCACCAGCGCCGAGCAGTACGACCCCGGTTCGAACACCTGGAGTCCGGTCAACGCGCTCGCGGCGGCGCGCGATTTCCACTCCGCCACTTTGCTGCCGACGGGCCAGGTGCTGGTGACCGCGGGCGACAACGGCGGCTATCTCGCGAGTGCCGAGTTGTACGACCCGACCATGAACACCGCGTCGGTCTCGCTGACCGGCTCGCTCGCCACGCCGCGCTATTACCACGTCGCCGCTCCGCTGCTCTCGGGCAAAGTGCTGGTGGCGGCCGGATTCAATGGCAGTTACCTGACCAGCGCTGAACTGTACGACCCCGTCACCACCGCGTGGACGCCCGCCGGCTCGCTCGCAAATCCGCGCTATGCATTGACGGCGACACTGCTGACCTCGGGCAAAGTACTGGTGGCCGGCGGCCGCAATACTGCCGGCTATCCCACCAGCGGCGAGCTGTACGATCCTTCCACGAATAGCTGGGTGGACACCGGCATACTGGCCACTCCGCGCGCATTTCCGACTGCGACCCTGCTGTCCTCGGGCAAGGTGCTGCTGGTGGGAGGTCACGATGCCGGCAACGTGTTTCTCGGCAACGCCGAGCTGTACGACCCGGCCTCGAACACCTGGTCGCCGGGTGGCACGCTCGCGACCGCGCGCCAGGCGCACACGGCGACGCTGCTGCCGTCCGGGAAAGTGCTGGTGACCGGGGGCCAGAGCGCGAGTAACAGCGCGGAGTTGTACAACCCGGCAACCAACACCTGGTCGGCCGCTGCGCCGATGGCAATTGCGCGATACATCCATACGGCCACGCTGCTGCCCTCCGGCAAAGTGCTGGTGGCAGGGGGCTTCAACGGCGGTTCCATCGCGAGTACGGAGCTGTACGATCCGGCGACCAACACCTGGTCCGCCGGCGGCGCGCTCGCGACGGCACGCTCAAGCCACACAGCGACCTTGCTGCCCTCCGGTAAAGTGTTTTTCGCCGCGGGCGCCTCCGCTGGCGTCACCATCGCCAGCGTCGAGCTGTACGACCCGGCCACGAACACGGTGGCGGCCGCGGGCACGCTTGCGAACGCGCGCAACTCGCACACCGCGACCCCGCTACCCTCGGGCGAGGTGCTGGTGGTCGGCGGACAAAACAGCAGCGGCCTTCCCGCCAGCACCGAGAGCTACGACCCCGGCCTTGGCCCGATCGCCGCGCTACGCCCTGGCCTCAGCACGATCAATACGTTTCTGCTGCAGAGCAGTGCCTTGACCGCGACCAGCCCCGGCAGCACAACGTCAGCCGGCGCGACGGTCAGCACGGGCTTCCTGCCGATGCTCGAAGCCAGCGGCGGCGGTACCAACCATTCCGCGAGCAACGCGCCGGTGTTCCAGATCCAACGCCTCGACAACGATCAGATGCGCTTCATCGCGAACAGCCCCGCCGTCAGCATTACCGACACGACCTTCACCAGTAGCGCGACCGCGTTGGCCGGCTTCCCGTCCGGACCCGTCCGCGTGCGTGTATGGGTCAATGGCGTGCCCAGCGCTGCGCTCTATTCACGACTCATCAATTGCAGCGTCGGCGATACGCTGTTCTGCAACGGTTTCGAACCCTAGGCCGACAGCAAAGTCGGCGGAGATCCGGTGCGCTTTTCCGACATGGATGGCGCACCGGATCTCCGCGCGATGGCGGCGGCGCAGGTTAGCGTGCGATGACTCGCGGGCCTTGCCTTCTCGCAATTACCCTTTTGCGAACTGTTCATTTTGTGAATCGGGCCATTACGCGAATGATCCGGAACGGCGACGATAGGCGCCTGACCGACAACGACAAGCGCACGATGATCAGCGATCACTACGGCCGGATCGGCAGCGTCGAGACATCGGGGTCGGATAACGTTTCAGATCCAGCCGCGTCACATCAGACCCCAAAACGCACGAAGCTCGCGCATGGCGCGAGCTTCGCTGAACCACGTCGACGAAACGCGCTTACAGATCGATGCCGTTGGCAAAGATTACGTCGCCCCCGGCAATGCCAACGACGTTGGAGTATTCCGAGGTGTTGTTGGCGTTGCAGGCCGACAGAATAATTCCGTTGTTGCCGAGGAAACACTTCAGCTGTCCCTGCCAGGTATTGGCGCCGGAAGGCACATTGGTCAGCGGCGTGACATCCGTGGCGGTCATCACGATGTAGCGACCGCTGGAAACGGGCGGCAGATTGACCACGTTGCAACGACCCGCGGAACAGAATGCGCTGTTGGCAGGCTTGCCGGTCGCGTCGGTGGTGACCAACTGCTCACCCAGGAAAACCATCGAGGTTGCGGCGGTGGTCGCGGCGGCATTGACCGAATAGAACTCCATGCGAAAGTTGGCCGGACCGTGGCTGGTGAGAATCCAACGCACCGTGGTGTTCGCCGTGGTGTTCGAGGGTGCGCCGGCGCCCACGCACGGTCCGGAAGCCTCGGTGCCCACGCAGATCTGCGGCGTGTTCTGATCGCGATTGGCGTAATTGGCGGAAAATTCGCTG